>NZ_JAGGQN010000089.1:0-9059 GCF_018613275.1 Bacillus sp. ISL-4 | reverse complement strand
CAAAATATTGACTCAAATCCATTATTCCCCAATTGTTTTACAGTTAGTGTATGCAGTTACCTTTAAATCTTCGCCTAAGGAAAGAGTATAGCTATAAGGGATAAAAAGTGTCAGTTTCCTTATCAACTTTACCAAAAGGAATCTTATAGTATTACCATTTAATATTTGTTTTTCCTAAAACAATTTGAAAATCCTTAAATCCTACAAACTAAATTCATAATTTCTGCAAGTTTTTATTATAAAATTAAAAACGAAAATGAATGGAGGAGATATGCAGTATGAAACCAAAAATTATTGGATTTCTTACTTTTGTTATATTACTTTTAACCGCATGCTCATCAGCTGGAAATATGGGCAGTATGGAAGAGAAAGATACAAACAAGGAACAAACAGTGGATAAAAATCTTCCTACAACATCAAATACAGAGATTTTAACCGGTAAAACTTTCAACATCGTCGCAAAAGAAGCAAATCACCAATTAAATGAAAAAGTAAATGTTACGGCTTGGACATTTAATGGTTCAGTTCCTGGTTCCCAAATTCGGGTTAAAGAGGGAGAAGACCTAAAAATAAATTTGAAAAATGAGCTTCCTGACCCTGTCAGCATCCATTGGCACGGAATTCCTCTTCCTAAAAAAAATGGATGGTATTCCAGGAGTAACCCAGAATGCTGTTCAGCCTGGTGAGTCTTTCACATATAAATTTAATGCCTCAGTACCAGGTACCTATATGTATCACACTCACCAGGATGGCGTAAATCAATTGGATAAAGGACTGTACGGATCATTAATTATTGAACCAAAAGAAGTCTCTTATGATCGTGATTACTCCCTTATGATGGATGAGTGGATGAGTAAACCAGAAGAGGGAATGGATATGGAAGGCATGGACGATATGGAGCGCATGGATCATTCAAACATGAGCGGTATGGAAGAAAGCGATTCCGAATCAGATAAGGACCAGGCTGAAGGATCTGAAGATGCCAAAAATATGATCGCACACGATATGAGCAATTATGACATCTTCACCATCAATGGAAAAAGCGGAAAGGATGTTGAGCCTCTTACCGTAATAGAGGGTGAGAAAGTCCGATTACGATTAGCAAATATCGGATATATGTCTCATAAAATCCATTTACATGGACATAACTTCAAAGTGGTTGCCATAGATGGGCAAGAGTTAAATGAACCTCAAGAAATAAAGGATCAATTACTCCCTATTGAACCAGGAGAACGTTATGACATTGAGTTTGTAGCTGACAATCCGGGTCAATGGTATCTAGAGTGTCATGGAGATATGGAAGGCACGGCCGGCATGAAAACGGTCATTCAATACGACGGAAGCAACGTATCTAACGATAAGCCTAATGAAAAAGAAGAACTTCCTGTCTTCAATTTCACTACCTATGGAGAAAGTACTGAAACTGAATTTACTTTGGACCAAAAATATGATGTAGAATATACGATGGATTTGAATACGCAAATGAAAGTTAATGAAATGGCCTATACAATCAATGGAAAGACGTTTCCTGATACAGAAAACTTGGAGGTAAGTGAGGATGATCTCGTCAAAGTGAAATTGGTTAATAATTCAGAATCTGATGATCACCCAATGCATTTGCATGGTCACTTCTTCCAAATTTTAAGTAAAAATGGGAAGCCCGTTGAAGGTTCTCCCATCTATAAAGACACGGTTAATTTAAAACCTGGTGATGAATATGCGGTTGCCTTTAAAGCAGACAATCCTGGTAATTGGATGTTCCACTGTCATGATTTACACCATGCCTCCGCCGGTATGATGAATATGGTTAAATATAAAGGTTTTGAACCTGACTTCACACCAGATCCAGCTGCTAATAACAAGCCAGAATAATCTGGGTATATTTAATGTCCTTACCAAAAATGCGATCTCCAATTTGATCGCATTTTTGGTGTCTTACACTTTATTAGAAGATAGTGAGAACGATAACGTACTCATTTTCGTAGTATTAGCTTTTCTCCATCAAATGAAAATTCCATCGCAAGTAAGCTTTTGTGGTCTAGCTTCTGTAGTTTTCTGATTTCAGCAGGAATGGTAATTCCACCATAGTGAAAGACACACTTATTATAAATATTATCTTCCAGACTCTTTTCAATAATTATATCGCTACCTTGTTGATAAACTGAAACCATTTCACCTTCCTTGAAAGGCAGGAAATTACGAATGGCTTTTGGAATATATAGTTGTCCGTTCAAATTAATTTTTAAAAATTCCTTGATTATAACATTATTACTCAACACTATCAGTCCTTAATTGAAATGAGAAAATTTTCAAGGTGTTAACTTCAAATCAGCGAAAGAACCCCCACGAGGGCTGTAAGAACCTGTTGATTGAATAACCTCTCTGACCTTTATCGAGTTATTATAAAAAAAAATGTGGAGAAATTGTGGAGATTGTTAAATTAGTATAAATAAACAATTTTCATCTGATCTGAACCTTTCTTTATTCGTTACAAAGAATTCATTGGAGGAACCAAAGGGAAAAACATTCTAACGGTATTTTTTGAAACGCCTTTTGTTTCTTCTAAATCTGAAGAAGAAGCAAAGTATAGAAATACCTAAAAGTAAAGAAACAATATGATAATAAGAATATTTTTTTGGGTTTAAACCTTCATCTTGTTTTTCTTTTTGCCTGCCTTCAATCGTTTCAGGCTTTTTTGCTTTATTTAACTGAAAGGAAGCAATAAGAGCCTGGTTTTGATTCCTGATTTCAAGAACCCCCGCATCCGTTATGTCTTCTCTGACTTTTTCATTTTTTGATATAGGAAAGGATTTATTAGCCTCAGTAACGAACGTATTATTATTAGTCTTAAATTCTTTTCCCTTAGGGATATCTATAACTTTAAAATCTTTAAAGGCATAGTTTAAAAGCTCGATTGTATCTTTATAGGACACAGCTTGAGTCTGCCCTTTCAATATTACAGCAATTACCGACATCCCTTCTCTCGTAGCTGTGGTAATTAAAGTTTGGCCAGACTGGTCGACGTAGCCAGTCTTACCTCCTGTTACCCCTTCATATGGTCGTTCTCTCATTAATTTATGGTGGTTAAAAAGAGTGGTTTCCCAAGCCTCTCCTTTCCACTTCAGCTCTTTCGTTCCAAAGATTTCACGAAATTCTTCATTTTTCATGGCATATTGTGTAACCTTTGCTAAATCACGTGCAGTAGTTGTATGTTTGGGATTAAATAAACCATGTGGATTTTCAAAGTTAGTATCTTGCAGTCCAATTCCCCGCATATATTTGTTCAATTTTGCTGAAAATGCCTTTTCTGAACTATCCAGGTGCTCTGCAATGGCCACACCTGCATCATTTCCAGAGTTAATAAGTAAACCCTGTACCAGTTTTTTCAATGGCACCTTTTCATTTTCTTCTAAATAAACCCTTGTTCCATCCACATACCTAGCATTTTTACTAACCGAGACGATATCGTCTAGATTCCCCTTTTCTATTGCATAGATGGCCGTTGCCACCTTTGTTAGGCTTGCCGGGTACATGTTCAAGTCCGCATTCTTTTCATAAAGGACTCGTCCCGTTTTTTCTTCCATTAAAATTACCGCTTCACTATTAACATGAGGTGAATTTTTGGAATCCGCTGCTAGCACCTTAGAATAAAAAGGGGTATTCATTGTTATGGTAATCAAACAGAAAAACAATATTTTCTTCATAACTCCACGTAATCTATTGGCAATGACCAGCACTGTTTTCTTATCAGAATGTATACATACTTCTCTTATTGCGTCCTTTATAATCATAAAATTTCTACTCCTTATTTATTCAGCAAGCTAAATCACCGTTTATGTTAAAGCAAAAATATGAAGAAATTGCGGAGAATTAACTTTTGTAATATAGCATTAACAATAATTTATGTATTGTAATATAAATAAAAGAATTTCCTTGCTGAATTGCCATATAAACACCAATTGTATGGAGACATAATATTTATCCATGAATATATAGATGTGAAATCCATTCACACTATGTTTTTTTAGTATTTCTCCAAATGGAACAAAAAAAAGCTTGAAGATAAGTCTAATAAAATTGACTGTCTCTTCAAGCTTTTATAGTTCTGGGAATTAAACTACCTAATTACCTTCAACCCTCAAGTGTTTCGTTACTAGTTTATTTAACTTCATCCATATTTTCATGATCCATATCTTCCATTTTCTCGCCCTTTCCGTTCTTCTCTTCGTCATTATTTGAGCAAGCCCCAAACTACATGGTTATTTGAGTAAAGAAATATTCTAGAATATAAGGGAATAATTCCGAAAATTTTTCTCTGCTTTTTGAAGTTGCTAATAAAACTAGCCCTTTTCACTACCTCCATAAGCGATAAAGTTTTTTTATTTTCGTGATATCTCCTCCGAAACTAAATTTACTATCGCTATGGTCATGCCCGTACCAAAACAGGCTATGACAAAGCTAGATAAACCGAAAAAATTATACATCCATAACGTACTGGAAAATGTTAACATCAAAATAATATGGGAACGTTTCACTATCTTATCCATTCACTTCCTCCGCATCCCAATAGTTATCACTAAAAACCTCTGCGAATGCTTTTATGGTATTGGAAAGTTCAGTTAAATTGTTATCAACTCCACCAAATTCAACCAATAAGGATTTATCGGAAATATCTTGGTTGTATATCCCATTACCCTCGTCTTTCCCTTTTATGAAAACACCACGACTTAGTCCAGGATATTTCTCCTCAAATTTTTTATTGATTTCTTTTGCGTATTCTAAATTTTTCTCGAAATTTTTATGCTCTTTTCCAACAATGAAAAACAGCCTTGCATACTCTTTACCTTGAATAGTAGTTGTAGTTACTGCTTTACGTTGTGAATCTCTATGGATATCAATCAGTATTTTTAATTTATCGTTAGATCCCATTGCTTCCTGAACGTCTTTGCGAGATAAATTGTAGGAGCTTCTGTAGTCCAATTTTTTATTTTTTAAATTTGCTGCCATGTTTTCTGTATTGTGCTCTACCCCTATCCCTTTGTTGATTAATTCATGGCTTAATAAATCGCCTACAGCAATGACATTGGCCCTTTGATCGGAACTCACAGCTTCATTTGGTGTTGTTGCCCCTTTTATAAAGGGGAGAAAAGCCTCCCAACTATGTGAATGATAAATATAGACAGCTTTTTCCTTTGGGTTTATCGCATCTTCATGTTTTCCATCCTCTTCTGGTTCTTTTAAATTCTCTTCGGCAATTTCTCTATCTTTAAGGTAAATATCTAATGGAGGCCCTGATTCAACTGGCAAATTTGTTATATTGGTTCCTTTCCCCGCCACAGCGATTTCCGTGTTATAGATCGATAAGCCTGGTAATTCCCGGCCAAGCAAAGTACGAGTGTCATTTATTTTAAAATTGGTCATTGATTCAAAAGATAGTTTAAAAAGGGATGGTGAATTCATACTTTGCTTTTGATAAAAGTAATGATTCTCACTGTTTAATGCCAAAATTAATACTTGATTAATAGAAGAGTTGCTAATTATGCCATTTACAGTTCTGGAAGTGAAATTTAAAGGGGATGTGACGAGAAAAGCTACTAATGAAAAAGTTAGTATCATTCCAACAAGTACCATTGCCATGTACCTGATGGGAGTAGTTATATATCTTTTTCTATTGTTCATATAATCACTCCTTTTCCCCAATTAAATATAAATGGGTAATCTAGAATCTTTTATTTTATTCAATGGATCTGCCAATAAGTTAGCTTTATCAGCCTCACCTTTAATCTCTCACAATGAATCTGCTGAACATAATGTTAGGTTTTTGGGGTGAGATACATGAGAATATAAATTAAAGGGAACAAGATGGGAACATTAATAAGGTGGAATCGCATTAAATCTATTAAGCTCAGGATATTTAGCAAGATTCTGAAATAAAGGCCATCAAATACATAATTTCTGTTTTGTTTATGAATTATGTAAAGATAGTAATTAAAATTGCAAAGGAACCAATAAGAATTATGTCTTCAGTTACAAACATAAAAAGAAGAATAATCGAAGGTAATGGTAACATTATTTGAAATTATTTAATTGAGTACCAAAAATAAACCCTTAATTCAGATTCAAGTTCCCCTTCTCCTCCTATTTCCTTAGAATGCTTCATTCAAAAACCAAAAAGTTTATATTTCATTATTATTCACTCAATAAGGGACATGCAGATGACAACTCTAAGGTCATTTATCGAACCATTACAGCAAAACTAATTGTATATTTTATAACGAATATAATTGTAGTTTGATGTTGGAATAACTTTTAAAACCTTTCCACTCTGATCTTTGTAGAGTTCATATTCACGATAAGTATCTACAAGATAACCATCTATAACTTCTTTATTAATAAGCCTTTCATCTAATTCAAAGGATAATGATTCTTTCTTTTGTTCTTTAGATTCAGCCATAGCTGGTTCACTTTCATTTTCACTTTCTTGTCCAATTATAAGGGGTTCTGTGTTATACAAAGACTCCAAATAAGACGATTCTAGATATAAAGTAGGTACCAATACCATTAAAAGAAAAAATATAGGACTGATTTTCACCCTCTTTTTCACTAAAAGATCTTCCTTTCCTGTTCAATTTTATTTTTTTATCATTTTATGGGTACTTACACAATTAAATGTCTTTATTGATAAATATGCAGATTCTATGGAGTTTCTTATCTTACGCTATTTAAAAAATTGACTGAGTAAATATAGAGGTGAGCAGATTAAGTCCCTTTACCCTAGCTAAAACTGATAGATCTTATTGAGTGAAGATTTCAACAATCGGAATAGGAATAATACAAGAAAGCAAATAAAGTGTACTGGACCTTAGTAATCTAATAATGATTACCACAATATTAAACTTTAATTATGGAGTGAAAAATATGTTTCATTATATAGTCGAAACAGATAATTCCGTCGATGATGGAGTTGCAGTAGTGGAGCAAAATTAAAGGAAGTAAAAATTGGGGTTTTGTGGAAACTTAACCTTCCTGCAAAATTACAGGAAAAAGGAGTATATAGCTTTAAAAAACCATATCGTATTTTAGAGGTATGTAATCCAGTATTGAAGATGTGAACTTCTTATTAGGCACGAATCTTTTTAGAGATGACATTGACACAATAGGTGAATGGTTTTTAACTCAAAACTTCAATGCAGAGACTGGAACAACAGAAATAGAACACGAAGGATATATATTTAAAGTTCATAAAAAAGACGGACACCAAATTCGATATTTAGAAGTAAATAAAGCTGAAAATCTTATAAGATAAAAAAAATTCTATATGCGAAAGATTAAGGGGACTTCCTGTGTTTTGAAGTACCCTTTCTTATTCAACATAAAGTTTAAATAATGAGATTGGATAACTTCTTCCCCTATTAATTCAGGCTTTAATACTATAAAAAGGCGTCTAGTTTAAGGTGATGATCCAGAAGTGTGTCATATTTTTTCTCCTCTAAATATGATTCACCGACTATGAATTATTGAGGATTCTAAGCTACTTATTTCATCCATTTTTTCCATAAAGTTTACGACAAAAAGTCTAAACATCTATTCTACAAATGAAATTCACCCAATAAAGCACGGGTGAAATTCGTACAAGCTATATATATCAGTGTAATTTTTAATACGCCCAAATATTTTACGGATACTACTGAACACTACCCATAAGAAATAGAAATTTTAGTTTTTGTACTTTCATTTTTATAATTTTTATAAGACTCTTTAATTAACCACCCTAAAATGCTACAACCAGTTACAACCAATAGAATACCAATAGCCACTATTTTCATAAACGTAATGTTTTCTTACTCCTTTTAAGGAAATTTATATACCTGTTAGTTTGTTACTTTTCTACTTCAACTATCCTGCCCCGATAGTTCTATAAGGGGTAGCGTCAGGAAAATGCTGATACAACGTTAAGGAAATTTCGATATTAAAAAGCCCAATTTCTCAGCATTAAAATTGAGAAATTGGGCTTTTTTCGTTACTCCATTAAAAGCGCCCGATAGTTGAAGAAGGTTCTAGAAATTTAATATGAAATTAATTTTTGAATCTGATCATTAATATTTCCTTTACTTAATCCTCCGTGGTAACAAACCACTGATTCAATGTCGATGTCTATGTATTTCTTCAAAGAGAGTTGAGCCACCTTTATATCCAGTGCGGTTGGGGCATGAATTCCCCCAATTATTCCGTTTACACTGTACATCGAATCCCCGGCAACGAGTGTTTTACTTTGTTTTAAATATAGGCTAATATGGCCAGGAGTATGCCCTGGAGTATGGATGACACGAATGCCGCCGCAATACGGCAATTCTTGACCGTCTTTCAAGGTATCGTCTACTTTACCCTTCGGGGGGTTCTCTAGGTGCCCGTCTTTCAAAAGAGGTAAATCCTGACCGTCTTTCAAAGAAGGTAAATCCCCTTGAATATAAGGCTTATCCAGATCGTGAGCATATACTTTAATATTACTTTCACACTCCTGTAATATCTCAGGAAGACTACCTATATGATCTATATCCTGATGCGTCAAAATCACAACTTTTAGTTTGTCGAACGACACTCCTACCTTATCCATTGCCACGCGTAAATCTTTAATTTGTCCAGGGAATCCAGTGTCTATTAAAACAGCCATTTCTTGATCCCATAAAAGCGTTGGATGAATAATATTCCCATGAAATTCAAGATGGAGCATCTCTACTCCCTTAGAAATTTCCATAACTTTGGGCTCCTTTATAATTAGATTTAGGGGTTTGGTTACACAAGAAGGTTGAAAGAATAATGCTAATTTTGTACGTGAAATACTATTATTAAGTAGTATCACTTATTCATTAACACACTAAACTGCAAGTTTATTGAATAACACAAGCATGATATTAACTTCGGCTTCCTTCCCAAAAGTTCCTGCTCTTATCCAATAATCTGGACCGATTATTGAATAAGAGAATTGACATTCTTAAATAACTTTATTTGTATTTAACTATCCTACCCCGATAGTTGCAAAAAAATCGAGTAGGAGGAGG
>NZ_JAGGQN010000008.1:14913-94203 GCF_018613275.1 Bacillus sp. ISL-4 | reverse complement strand
AGGCGTCAAACTCACGAGTAATGGGAAAATTTAATACATAGATTTGGCTTTAATCCTAAGCTTTTACAAAGAGTGAACTCTATACTAATATGCGATTCTTCATTAGGAAGGATCGTCTTTTGTAATTGGGCGGAAAATTTTCATTTTTCCATTTGACTCTGACGTTGCGTAATACCTTAAAGTAAATGATATCGAAAGGAGGTAAGAATCAGTGGCAATGAAAGTGAAAGAGCTGGCCGATTTAGTTGGCATTAGTGTGCGGACACTGCATTATTATGATGAAATCGGGTTATTATCTCCAGAGGAAATAACCGATTCAGGTTATCGCCTTTATTCGAATGATAATCTTGAGATGTTGCAGCAAATCCTGTTTTTCAGGGAACTTGGCATGCCGTTAAAGGAAATAAAGCAAATGATAAGCAGCTCTTCGTTTGATAAACAAGATGCGTTAAAGCAACATCTAAAAATGTTACTGGATAAACGCAGTCAGCTGGATAAATTAATTGAGACGGTCGAAAAATCGATTAAGCATATGAAAGGGGAAATTCAAATGACGAATAAAGAAAAATTTGAAGGATTTGACTTCAGTCAGAATCCATATGAAGAAGAAGCCCGAAAGCTTTGGGGGGATAAAGCTGTCGATGATTCGAAGGCTAAAGTGGCGGGCATGTCCAAAGATGCACAGAAGATTGTATCGGATATCTATATAAAACTTGCGTCAATCCGAAATGACTCGCCTAAGTCGGAGGAGGCCCAAGAGGCAATTAAAGAATGGTATGATTGTTTGAACAATAACTTCGGCACATACTCTCTGGATGCTTTCAAAGGATTAGGTCAAATGTATGTGGATGATCAACGCTTCACCAAAAATATCGACAAATACGGTGATGGTTTAGCAAAATTCATGTGTGATGCGATGGGGCATTTTGCTGACGCTAACAAAAATTGAATCCCCAGATTAGATGGAAGGTTGCTCCGGCAACCTTCTTATTTTATAGCTAAAGGGACAGTGAGTTTAAGAAGCTGTATACTATAGTTATGGTAATGTTTATAATATTCAGTTTTATAGAGAATAGGGGGAAACTTATGGAATTTAGGAATGCCGCCTTTAACCTCGGGAAAATCAATGATGTTGATGGAAGTAAAGTGGCTGTTTTTAATGGAGATGCCATTTATACAAGCATCGTCACTAAACTTCGGGCAGCAGGTTGTGTTTTCGCCGAGGAAGAAGCCCGCTTGCTCATCATCGCGGCAGGGACAACGGCCGAATTGGTCGGGATGGTGGATCGACGGATAGCGGGTTTACCCCTTGAACACGTCATCGGCTGGGCGGAATTTTGCGGTATCCGGATAGAAGTTGGCCTCGGAGTCTTCGTACCCCGCCGACGGAGCGAGTTTTTAGTCCGCCAAGCGGCAGCACTCGCTATGCCAGGAGCAGTCGTGGTGGATTTGTGCTGCGGCACGGGCGCGGTTGGCTCCGCTGTGGGCGATGTTCTCGAAGATATCGAGTTGTACGCCGTCGACATTGACCCAGCCGCGGTGCGATGTGCGCGTCGTAACGTCACTTCAGTCAATGGTCAGGTATACGAAGGGGACCTCTATGAACCGCTTCCAGCCAATTTACGGGGACGTGTTGACGTACTGGTCGCAAACGCACCATACGTCCCTACTGAGGGAATCGGTCTTTTACCCCATGAAGCGCGCATGCATGAGGCGAGGGTGGCATTAGATGGCGGGGCGGACGGGCTTGATGTCCAGAGAAGGGTGGCGGCTTCGGCAACACTTTGGCTGGCACCGGGCTCCCATTTGTTAGTCGAGACCAGTGAGCGGCAAGCGATGCAGACCGTAGAAATCTTTGCTAAATACGGGGTGATGCCACGGGTGGTAAAGTGTGAAGAACTGGACGCCACTGTCGTAATCGGAACCAGACCCGCACTCTAAAGAAATGTTTTTAGAGGCGCTTTTACTTTTAACGATTGGAACAAAAATGTTATGTCTAGGGAAAAAACATGACCTTCAAAAATCAAATTTTCCCCAACAAAATGGGGCAATCCAGAAATGAAAAAATTCAAGACATCTTGAGGTGTTGGTTAAAATGGAACTTTGGTAAATGAGTCAAAAGGTATCGGATCTAAGCGGTGTGATACCTTATTATTTTTTTGTCTAGTCTCTTCCTGTCTGTCGCTTTCCACGGTGATGTTTATTTTTATCGAGGGCTCCTGGGGGATGCTTATTAATTTATAGTTCGGTGCTTGATTTTGACTTCAGTATGGAAGTTTTAACTACAAAGAATTACTATGCAATAAGTCTTTTGGCGGCATTATGTTTTTGGTTTTGGGAATCGGTCTATTTACAAAAAAAGAGATCTGCATCATAAAAGGGACCAAAGAAGCGGTCCCTTTCCGACATTATTTCTTTAGCATGTTTACGATTTCCTTAGCTTTTTCTAATGTAACTCCTTCAATGATACTGTTGTTTTTTCGAACAGCCGTACCGAAATGATAGTGACCGGTATGCAGTTCGGAATGGATAGCAAGGATATTATCCTTATTTAAGCCGCTTCCAACCAGTATCGCTATGTCGCCGCAGACTCTTTTCATTTGTTGAATCGTTTTCATGCGGCTGGGGAATTCCCCATGCCCACCTGACGTCAATATCGTTGTGATTTCTGGATATTGTGCCAGCGTTTCAGCTGAAATGACTGGGTCGTTTGTTTCATCGATGGCTCGGTGGAATGTAATCTCCAAACCTTCACACACCGTCAATAATTCTTCGAGGTAAGGTCGATTGATTTCATTTTTTTCATTTAATACACCCAATACGACCCCGTTCGCACCTAGTGAACGAATGATTTGAATATCCTTTTTCATAATTTCCAAATCTTTTTGAGTATAACAAAACGACTGGCTATGAGGCCTCACCATCACGTTGACTGGTATCTTTACTGAATGGACGACAGCTTCTATCAGGGCGTGGCTGGGAGTTAATCCCCCCTCGGCCAAAGAACTGACAAGCTCGATTCGGTCTGCGCCCGATTCTCCGATTAAAATGGCATCTTCTATCGTTGTGGCAATGAATTCAATGTACATTGGATTTTCCTTTCCTGCATGCAAGTGTTATAAGAATAGCTTGTATAAGATTATTAAATCCATTAAGAATAGTAAAGTCAATTCATTAATAGATACCATGACTTCTCATCAAATACCTGCACTAGTTTTCCCTAGCTTTCCTCAAATGGAATTTCTTTATTTCTCATATTTATGAAACGAAATGAACATTCGAACGTATAAAAAAAAGAATATATTCAATCGTATATTTGAAAGTGGAATGTCTGGCTGGGTAATTAAATGAAAATCATCATGACGGAGGTTATTTAATTGGATAAAGAAAGTAAGGAAGTAAAGAAATCGAGGTTTTACAAAGTAGGGATGGGATTCCTGATCATTTCCCTTCTCACTTGGATCATTCCTGTCGTAGCTCCTTTTACTCCATTTTCAACTGCGGCTAAAGCAGGGGTCATAACAGGTGCGATCGTCTTTGCGGAAGTCATGTTTTGGGCGGGCGCGCTTTTGGTCGGGAAAGAAGTGGCTGCTAAATATAAAGGTTATTTAAACCCGAAGAATTGGAGAAAAGAAAAAGGGTGAAGCAGTTTATTATAAAAAAGGGCTGGTAGTAAGGCTCCATGGAAACTGAGTTGTTGAAAGTTTTCGATTCCGATCGCATTCAAACAGGCGTGGCTTCGCGTGAGGAAGTACATAGATTGGGGCAGTGGCCTGCTGGTTTTCAGTAGGGAAGCCAACGTGGATTATCTATATCTTCAGAATCGCTGTGCGGTGAGAAAAGATTATCTGAATCTATTGGCACATGAAACGGTATACGACGGAGTCAGGGAGATTAAAGAAGAAATAGGCATTGACGTTTCCTTTGACGAGTTGGTTCCAAGAAGATTTCATCGACAAAGAACTGGCAAACGTCTTTCTATATGAAAGTGCACATAGCTTCGATGATTTCACCCTGCAGCCAGAAAAGGTTTCCGGAATGGTGTAGGTTGTACTGAATGACTTCGAAGAGCTTTGGACCGGAGCGGAGGACAAAGTGAATATTAATGCGTTTGAAATGAATCACGAAGGCCATAGGATGATGATCGATCGGTTTGTTGGACGAGATGAGTTCGTTCCGCATGATCTTTCCAATTATGAAAGCATCATTAGATTGATCAGGGAAAACCTCGCTAAATGAAAATGAAGCCCCGACAAAACGATTCGAGTTTTGTCGGGGCTTTTTTAACATTAAGTATATCGACCTGTGTCTTTTCCGGGGAACCGCAGCCTATTGGCTCGTTTTGTCACAGTTTGATACGCATATGTTCTTAGTTATTACCTTATTTGTCCTGAATTGCTCATAGGGATATTGACTTTGTCTCCGTGGTGATTCAGTTGATAAAGCGAGATTTACCAGACTGTTATAGTGATGGCAGGATGCGAGTTAAAGGAGGTTTATGTAGTTTTTCATGAACTAGGGAATTTATCACTTGTAAGAATATAACAAAATTGTAAGATGAACAGTGAACAAATTTTGTTAAGGGGATGAGTGAAATAATGAAAAAAATGGTTTTAAGCATTTCATTTTTTGTAGCTTCTTTAGTCCTTTTTGGCTCCCTTGATCTTTTTGCAAGTAAAGCATCAGCAGAAACACACACCTATGATGGAAAAAGTCCTTACTATAATAGTTGTGCGAATACCGCAGTCACGAAGAAGTCCGTGAAAATTTATGCCAACGGCGGCTCTGCCAATTTGGAGTTGAAATTCAGCACAACATGCAAAACGGCTTGGGCAAAGATAACTCTTAGCAGACCGGCTAAAACGGATGGGGAGGCAACGGCATTGGTTGTTCGAAATACTGATAATAAACAATTCAGCTGTGCATCTCCTGGAGGAAATGGTGAAATAAATAAAGGTCAAACGACTTGCTATACACCAATGGTATATGATTTAGATCCGCGAAAAGCAAAAGCGGTCGCTTTTTGGCCATATACAGCAGGTGAAACCGGCTGGTATTAATGAAAAAAGAAAAACCTTCATCTATTTTTATGGAAAGAAAGGATGAATGAAATGAATAAAAAGCTTAAAATGATAGGTTTATCCATGGTGATGACCCTGTCGATGTTTCTTGTCGATTTTGGATTTGGAAAAAATCAGGCTCTGGCCGAAACACATACTTATGATGGAAAAAGTCCATTCTATAATAGTTGTGCAAGTTCGGCGGTAACGAAGGATAAAAAATGGATCGATTCCAATTCGTACGTAGAATTGAAATTCAGCACTGTCTGTAAAACCGCCTGGGCAAAAGTGACCGTGACACGCCCCGCCGTATACAACCATGATGCGGACGCCAGGATCGTCCGAAGTACTGATGATAAGGCCTATACATGTGCCAGTTCCGGGGGCAATGGTGTCGTGAACAAAGGGCAGACCTCGTGCTATACACCAATGGTATATGATTATGACCCGCGCAAGGCACAGGCCCAAGGGATACATGCGATCCCTAATAGTGATGCATATAATAAAGCTGTGACCATTTGGTACTAAAAAACAAAGGCAAAAAAGCATCCGTATGTTCGGATGCTTTTTTTTTGCGGTCAGTTTGTACTCACACTTTCATTTCCGCTTCCAAATGAAGTAGATATTGTTTCATCTCCGTACCACCACGGTAACCGGTAATGTTCCCGTTTTTTCCGATAACCCGATGACATGGCACCGTGATCAGAACAGGATTGGCACCAATGGCCGTACCGACCGCCCGAACAGCTGCAGGTCTTTGGATGATTTGGGCAATATCGGAATAGGAACAGGTTTTTCCGTAAGGTATTTGATTCAGCGCTGCCCAAATTTCTTGTTGAAAGGGCGTGCCCTTTACATCTGTCGGAAGAGAGAAAGTCTGCCTGGTCCCTTCGAAATATTCTTGGAGTTCTTTTAGATAGGGTGTTAATGCTTTTTCATTTTCAAAGAGTCTTGCATTTGGAAAGCGTTTTTGTAGCCAAGACTCCAGTTCCCCGTATGTTTGACCGGGAGAGCCTACATAGCAAAGCCCTTTTTCCGTTTTGGCCACATATAACTGCCACCTATCATAATGCAATATGGCCCAATCAATGGCTTGTTCTTTATCATTCTTCATTTTCTTCACGCTCCAAAACTTGAGTTTTGAGATAAGCTTTCCGATATCCTGAAGGGGTATTCCCCATTTTCCTTTTGAATAGCGTCATGAAATAGGGTGTACCGGAGAAGCCGACAGCCAAGCCTATTTCATTTATCGGCTGTTCGGACTTTTCCAGCAGCCATGTTGCTTTTTCAAGGCGTAGCCGTTGGATGTATTCAGTGGGCGATATCCCCTTCACACGCTTGAATGATCGCTGTAAATGATAGGGGCTGCCGTGGGAAATATCCGCCAATATGTTCAATGTGAGGGGTTCGCTGTAATGGGTGTCGATCCATTCGGCTATTTGTTCAACCCATTCTTCTGTCGGCAAATTCAATCCTTCCGGCTTACATCGTTTACAAGGCCGGAAATCTTCTTCCAAAGCCATCATGGCATTTTTGAAAATCTTCACGTTTTCCTTATTAGGCACCCTGGATTTACAGGAGGGCCTGCAAAAGATGCCCGTCGTAATTACTCCGTATAAAAAATGATCATCATATGCTGCATCACAATCTATAATAGCTCTCCAATATTCATTCGGGAAATCTGCATTCTTTGGATTCAACACATTCACCTCTGTTTTTAGTATACAAGAAAGGGTTGATATACAAACATATTGATAATATAAAAGCAAGATAACGTAATGTTAAAATAAGGGAGTTGAATCAAAGCGCAAGATAACGAATCCATTTTTCATTAGAATAAAGAGAATAGGACAAAGGAGGACATTATCAATGGATGAAGGCATGATTGAATTGAGAATTCATGCACCAAAGGAGTTTAGTTTTTCGGAAAATCTTAAATACTTATCAAGATCCTCCAATGAATGTCTGTTCGATATTGTTGATCAAAAAATTTATCGGGCACTTGTTGCCGAAAACGAGACACTCTTAGTGGAAATCAGTGCGATGAATGAGACGGAGCTGACCGTTCGGTTTCCAGAACGAACTGCACCGATGGATAATCAGGTAAAGGATGCTGTTTCCCAATACGTTCGTCATTGGTTCGATCTTGAGACAAACCTGCTTCCTTTTTATGAGCTGGCCCAAAAAGACCCTTTATTGCACAAGCCGGTAAGCCAATTCTTCGGTTTGAGAAATATGGGCATCCCGGATTTATTTGAAGCGATTGCCTGGGGAATACTTGGACAGCAGATTAACTTGACTTATGCCTATACCTTGAAACGGAGGCTTGTGGAGGGATTTGGTGATTTTGTTGAATTCGAAGGAATGCAATATTGGCTGTTTCCAAAGCCTGATGTGATAGCGAAATTGACGGTCGAAGATTTTGCTGATTTGAGGATGACGGTGAAGAAGTGTGAATATTTAATAGGCGTTGCTCAACTGATTGCAGAAGGGGAACTTACTGTAGAAAAGCTGTTGAATGCAAAGGATGTAAAAGAGGCCGAAAAAATGCTGACCAAAATACGGGGAATCGGTCCGTGGACAGCGAACTATGTCTTGATGCGCTGTTTGCGTTTTCCCGCAGCCTTTCCCATCGATGACGTCGGGCTGCATAATTCCATGAAACTAGTCATGGAAACGGAAGCAAAACCAACGAAAGCGGAAATCCTGAAACTATCGGAAGCGTGGGCCGATTGGGAATCCTATGCGACCTTCTATTTATGGAGATTGCTATATTGACTTCGTGTATAAAGATTACGTCGATATATCTCTAAATTCGGAGATAAAACAGTAGATTGCGTCGATATATCCCTATATCCGGAGATAAAACTAAAGATTACGTCGATATATCTCTAAATTCGGAGATAAAACAGTAGATTGCGTCGATATATCCCTATATCCGGAGATAAAACTAAAGATTACGTCGATATATCTCTAAATTCGGAGATAAAACAGTAAAATTCGTCGATATATCTCTAAATTCGGAGGTGAAATTGTAGGTTACGTCGATATATCCCTAAATTCGGAGATAAAACAGTAGATTGCGTCGATATATCTCTATATCCGGAGATAAAACTATAAAATTCGTCGATATATCCCTATATTCGGAGATAAAATTGTAGGTTACGTCGATATATCTCTAAATTCGGAGATAAAACAGTAGATTACGTTGATATATCCCTATATTCGGAGATAAAATTGTAGGTTACGTCGATATATCTCTATATTCGGAGATAAAACTATAGAATTCATCAATATATCCCTAAATTCGGAGATAAAACTATAAAATTCGTCGATATATCCCTAAATTCGGAGATAAAACAGTAGATTACGTCGATATATCTCTATTCGGAGATAAAACTATAAAATTCGTCGATATATCCCTAAATTCGGAGATAAAACAGTAGATTGCGTCGATATATCTCTAAATTCGGAGATAAAACAGTAAATTGCGTCGATATATCCCTATATCCGGAGATAAAACTAAAGATTACGTCGATATCTCTATTCGGAGATAATTTGCATTTCCTGCCCAAACACCTTGAGTCCATATATCATAACTTATTACATTCAATCTTATAGAGGTGAATGACCATGTATATGTACCCAACGTATCATTATGAAGATCAAGTTTTTCTTGAACGGCAGTTTCCCGGTCTATCCGGCTTTCCAGGCATACCAGGATCACCGGGCTTTCCAGGCCAACCCGGTTTTCCCGGTGCGCCTCAATTCCCAGGTCAACCAGGACCACCGCCGAGTTCGCAAGCACCAACAGCGCCCCCGCCAGCGTTTATCCCTCAACAGCAATCGGCTTCAACATTTGCCGTAGATCCAGGTGCCATTTCGTTTTGTCTGTTCAGGAATACGTTTATATGGCTAAACAATGGTGCGAGTTTCTGGTATTACCCCATTTTCGTCGGTCCGCGTTCTGTTGCCGGCTTCAGGTGGAATGGCAGGTTCTGGACGATTTTTGGTATCGATACAAGACAAATTAATTCATTTAGCTGTTTTTGAAAAAATGCTCAAAGGAGATGTTTCCTTTGAGCATTTTATGTTTCGGATTGTTTTGCTTTCTTCCCATATGAAAAGATATGACAGCAAGACAGAAGCAGCACTATCCAAAGAAAAAGATCATTAAGGGAAATGCCTATCGTTGATCGTGTAAAACAACTGCGCCTTGATCCTTACATCATGATCGGTGTGACCATCTTTCTTAAATAGGACACTGAGAAATAAACCGATCATAACTCCAAGAAGTACCTCGGGTGAAACGATATGAGATAGAATACTTACTGGAAAAAAATCATTAATAAGCAAAAGGGTGCTGATGATCATATAAATCATTTGAAAAGGAATCAAGAAATTCATTTCGCACTCCTTTTTTGTTAAATTATACCTTGTTTTGTTATTTAAATTCTTTCATTTTTGAATGTGGCGAAATAAAAGGCCAACAATGTTCAATATTTAATAGAAATGGTAAAATCATTATGCTCCTATAAAATTTAGTGAATGAAAATGAAAATAGAGGATGCTGTTGAATATGAGGAAAGTATCGATTGAAACCAAGATTCTCGGGTTAGTCTTATCGTTGAGCTTGTTTTTGATTATTTTATTGACGACTACTTTTTCCTATATGGAAGGAAGGCAAATAGCGAAGGATAAAGGTCAATTGGCGTTGGAACTTTCAAAGACGATTAGCTTCATGCCTACAGTTACAGAGGCCTTTGAAACGGATGATCCCGCTAGGACAATTCAGCCGATTGCCGAAAAGATTCGCAGGGAAACAGGGGCTGAGTTTATCGTTGTCGGGAATAAAGAGGGAATTCGCTATTCCCATCCGCTTGCTTCCGAAATTGGGAAGCGGATGGAAGGCGGGGATAATGCCAGGGCCATTCAGGAAGGCGAATACTATGTCTCCGAAGCGGCAGGGTCACTCGGTCTTTCCATTCGGGGGAAGTCACCGGTATTCGATGCGGATGGAAAAATAATTGGAATCGTCTCCGTTGGTTTTTTAGTCGACGATGTCCGCGCCCAAATTTTCAAGGACTTGTCCAGAGAGATGATTGTATCTTTAGTGGCCATCATGATATCGATCATTGGCAGTTATATGCTGGCAAGGAGCATACGTAAAGATACTTTGGGGCTGGAACCATTTGAAATCGCCAATTTATATAAAGAAAAAAATGCAGTGCTTCAATCGGTGAAAGAAGGGATTCTGGCCATTGACCATAATGGGTTGATTACCTCGATGAATCAGCCGGCAAAAAAATTGCTGGATATTCAAGAGTCGGTTCGCCATTTGAATGTGGATGGCCTATTTCCTTCGAAATATTTATTCGAAGTGCTGAAGTCCGGTGAACCGCAAGTGGATAAGGAGATTTCATGGAAAGACAAATCCGTTATCGTCAATTGTACGCCAATCTTCGATAGTGAAGGGGTAAGCGGTGTTGTCGCTTCGTTCCGTGATCGAACGGAAATTGAGGAAATGGTCAACACATTATCGGAAGTGAAGATGCATTCAGAGGATTTAAGGGCACAAACCCATGAGTTCACCAATAAACTATATGTCCTTTCAGGTTTGATACAATTAGGCGAATATGATGAAGCAATAGATATGATTCAAAGCGAAACATCCGAACTGCATTCCCTGAACCGTGTCGTGTTCGAACAGATAAAGGATACAAAGGTACAAGCCCTTTTACTTGGAAAGATAGGGAAAGCATCGGAGAAGAAGATCTTCTTTGAAATAGACGCACAAAGTTACCTAGAGAAACTGCCGGATCATATAAAATTGTCACAACTAACATTGATTCTAGGCAATATTATCGATAATGCACTTGAAGCGGTTTCAAGCATGGAAGAGCCGCTCGTGAAATTTTTCGCCACAGATATCGGAAATGATATGGTTTTTGAAGTGAGTGATAACGGAAAAGGAATACCTGAGGATGCCATCGCCCATATTTTCGATCGGGGTTTCACTTCGAAAAACAGCGGAAGTCCGAGTGGTTATGGACTTTCGAATGCTGATCATGTCGTCAAAGAGCTGGGCGGCATTATCGAAGTTTACAGCGAGGATGGAAACACCATATTCACCGTGTATCTTCCTAAAGAACAGTGAGGAGGGAAAGAATGCTGAAGATAAGAGCAGTCATCGCAGAAGATGATTTTCGTGTAGCGGATATCCATGAAAAGTTCTTAAAAAACTTTGATGAAATAGAAGTGGTCGGAAAAGCTGTCAATGCCAAAAAAACGCTTCGGATCTTGGAGCAAAAAAGCCCGGATCTGCTTTTGCTTGATGTTTATATGCCAGATCAACTTGGTACAGACCTCCTTCCGGACATACGGAAAAAGTTCCCGAATGTGGATATCATCATGATTACCGCGGCAACGGATAAAGACCAACTTGAAAAGGCGCTTCACTATGGTGTAGAGAATTATTTAATTAAACCAGTGGAAATGAAACGTTTCAACCAAGTTATCGAAGAGTATCTGAAGAAAGTCCATCTGATGAAATCCAAACAAGAGATAGATCAGGATTTTGTTGATCTTATTTTGAAAAAGGGATCTGCGGTTTCGGAAAAAAACGATGGGCCGGCCTTACCGAAAGGGGTCGACGAAATCACTTTGGCGAAAGTGATCGAGGTACTCAAAGCAAGCGATATCGGTTTGTCGGCTGAGCAAGTGAGCGGACAGATCGGCGCTTCCAGGACAACCGCGAGACGCTATCTGGAATATTTGATATCCGTAAAGAAATGTAAAGCGGAAGTCGTATACGGGGTAGTGGGAAGACCTGAGCGAAGATATTATAAAATTCAATAGAATTAAGTGTGAAGCACCTTCAAGATTGGAGGTGTTTTTTTATGCATGCATGGATTGAAAGATTTCAAAAAAGCAATATATGTCAAAAACACGATGTTTTAATCTGTTATCTTATTCTTAAGGAGGTTCGGAAATGAGATACAGTCCCATCATCCAAAAAACGATTGAATATATAGAGAATAGCTAACAAGAGGAATTGTCCTTGGATAACATCGCACGATTCGCAGGTTTTTCGAAATTTCATTATCATCGTATTTTTCACAAGGAGGTTGGAGTGACCGTATCAGAAAATATTCGATATCGAAGGATCGCCAATGCAGCTAACATGCTGCTTTTTACAGATGAAAAAATAATCGACATTGCTTTTTATTACCGCTTTGAAACACAAGAATCCTTTACTCGATCATTTAAGAAATATTATGAACTGCCGCCAGGGCAATATCGGAAACTCGTAAGTAAATTAACCTTGCTAAAGGAGGAAATGACGATGAAAAACGAACAATTATTAAAAGGATGGAATTTAAGCGGGAGTCCTCCATTCAATTATAAAATGGGAATTGACCGGGAGACTTTCCATAAAGGCCAGGCATCAGGTTTCCTGAAATCTGTCACTGCGGAATCAGGAGTTTGCAACGATGATGCAGCAATTCAAGGCGGAAAATTATCTTTGTAAAAGAATGAAACTGTCGGGTTTTTTAAAATCAAAAGATGTTGATGGATTTTGTGGTTTATGGATGAGGGTGGATAATGCCCTTCATGATGTTTTGCAATTCGACAATATGGGGAATCGGCCTATCATTAACGATACGGAATGGAACCATTATTATATTGTCTTGGATGTACCTGAAAACAGTGCCATCATTTCATTCGGGGTCCTTCTTTCAGGGCGTGGCAAAGTATGGATCGATGAACTGGAATTCGAGGAAGTCTGTAAAGATACACCAACGACCAATATAAATTACGGCTGTGACCTTTTGGATGGACCGGCAAATCTATCTTTTGAAGAATAAATGCGCAGTAGCATGCCTTTGCCAGCGATAAAGATATAGTCAAAGTTTTCTTAATAATTGCAATCATTTCTTTGAAGAACCCGCCATGCAACCCGGGGAGTGGCGCCGGTTCAGCCTCGAAAAATCGCTTCCGTGAACACAATGAACAAAAATAACAAAATAGTTTTAAAACACAATAAATTGAGAACGCTTACAAATGAAGCGATTTCATATACAATTTACCTTATTAGAAGATAAGGAGTGATTGATATGCTCGCTTTATTAGGATATTTGATGATAGTAGCGTTTATGATTTTAATTATGACAGGGCGACTTACAGCCATGATAGCTTTGATTGCAGTACCAAGTGCCTTTGCACTTATTGGCGGGTTTGGCGGTAAAATGGGTGAGATGGCGCTGGAAGGGATCAAAGACGTTGCGCCAACGGGAATCATGATTTTATTTGCGATCCTTTTCTTTGGCATTTTGATCGATGCTGGCGTTTTTGATCCGATCATCAATACGATACTTAAAGTTGTAAAAGGAGATCCAGTGAAAATTGCGATCGGCACAGCAGTTCTGGCTTTGCTGATTTCCTTGGATGGAGATGGTACAACCACATATATGATAACGATTTCAGCCATGCTTCCGCTATATAAACGGATTGGTATGAGACCGCTTGTATTGGCCGGTATTGCCGTTTCGTCATCTGGAGTCATGAACCTTCTTCCTTGGGGAGGCCCTACAGCACGGGTGATGACCGCTTTAAAACTTGAAATGTCCGATGTTTTCACCCCTGTCATCCCAGCGATGATCGGCGGAGTCCTGTTCGTCCTTTTCATGGCATATTGCCTGGGTAAAAAAGAAAGAAAAAGAATCGGGATCATAGAAGTCGATTATCATGTTATGGCACAGCAAGCGGCTGCAACGGAAGATGCTTATATTAAGCGTCCTAAAATGATTATATTCAATTACGCATTGACTCTTACATTGCTGGTGGCGCTGATTATGGAACTTATGCCTTCAGCGGTTCTGTTCATGATAGGTTTTGCCATTGCCATTACGGTTAATTATCCGAAACTCAGTGATCAAAAGGAGCGTGTGGCAAACTATGCGGACAATGCTTTATCTGTAATTTCGATGATTTTTGCAGCAGGTGTCTTCACTGGAATCCTTGCCGGTACGGAAATGGTCGATGCCATGGCAAACTCTTTGATCCAGCATATTCCAGATCAAATGGGCGCACATTTTGCTGTCATCACAGCCATCATCTCAGCACCTTTTACGTTCTTCATGTCTAATGATGCATTTTATTATGGTGTGCTCCCATTGCTTGCTAAAGCGGGAGCTGCTTATGGAATTGACCCTGCCCTGATCGGCAGAGCTTCACTATTAGGGTTGCCCGTCCATCTATTAAGCCCGCTTGTTCCATCTACCTATCTATTGGTTGGAATGGTAGGGGAAGATTTCGGTGCATTGCAGCGTACCTTCCTGAAATGGGCATGCGGATCGACGCTTGTCATGATAGTGGTATGTGTCCTATTGGGAATCATCCCGCTATAAAGCTCTAAAGAGTCCCGTTCGCTAAGATGCGAACGGGACTCTTTTTTGTCTTTATCAAGCAGTGAATAAATCTGGAAAAGTGAGATACATTATGTTTGTCTTCTCTTTCGCGACAAAGTTAGCTTTTACTTTTATTGAATGCGGAAGGTACGTACCTTAAGATTAAAGGAAACTATATTAATATGAAGGGAAGAGTGCAAAATGGCTCACTTTAATATAAAAGTTGCAGTTCAAAAGTTCGGTAACTTTCTAAGTTCAATGGTCATGCCGAATATATCAGCTTTCATAGCATGGGGGCTAATCACTGCCCTATTCATCCCATCTGGTTTCCTGCCAAATGAAAGCCTTGCCAAAATGGTTACACCGATGGTTACGTTTTTACTGCCGCTTTTAATTGGGTATACAGGTGGTAAGCTAGTCCATGACCACCGTGGCGGCGTAGTCGGTGCCATTGCGACAATGGGCGTCATCGTCGGATCTGATATCCCGATGTTCCTTGGCGCCATGATAATGGGACCGTTCGGCGGATATGTCATCAAGAAATTCGATCAATTGATTGAAGGGAAAATAAAAGCCGGTTTTGAAATGCTTGTTAATAATTTCTCAGCGGGGATAATTGGCGGCTTATTGTCCATTCTATCCTTCTTGGCCATCGGGCCTGCTGTTGACGTATTTACAGGCTGGCTTGTAGCAGGAGTCGATTGGCTTGTCGGTACAGGTTTACTGCCGTTGACAAGTATCCTGATCGAGCCTGCCAAAGTATTGTTCTTGAACAATGCCATCAATCATGGTGTACTATCACCAATCGGTGTAGAGCAAGTTAAACAAACAGGGGCTTCAATCCTGTTCCTGCTTGAATCGAATCCTGGACCAGGTATCGGCGTATTGCTTGCCTATTGCTTTTTTGGAAAGGGAACGGCGAAGAAATCGGCTCCAGGAGCTGCCATCATTCATTTCTTCGGCGGGATCCATGAAATTTATTTCCCTTATATCCTAATGAAGCCGATGTTATTCTTAGCCGTTATTCTTGGAGGAATGAGTGGAGTTTTCACATTGGTCCTACTAGGCGGAGGATTGTTCGCTCCTGCTTCTCCAGGCAGCATACTTGCCATTACAGCAGTAACTCCGCATAATGCGGGCGCATATATTGCTAACTTTGCAGGCGTGATCGTAGCCGCCCTTGTTTCATTCATCGTCGGTGCATTCATCCTGAAAACAGGAAAGCAATCTGAAGAGAATATTGAAGATGCTGCGAAAAAAATGCAAGAAATGAAAGGCAAGAAAAGCTCTGTTGCCGATGTATTCGCTTCAGATCCGGGAACGATGCCAACGAACGTCAGCAAAATAATATTTGCCTGCGATGCTGGGATGGGGTCAAGTGCGATGGGAGCTTCGCTACTTCGCAAGAAGGTGAAGGAAGCCGGATTGAATATCACCGTGACCAATACGGCGATCTCGAACATTCCTGCTGATGCACAAATCGTCATAACACAGGAAGAGTTAACTCCAAGGGCACAAAATAAAGTGCCGAATGCTTATCATGTATCCGTCGATAATTTCCTATCGAGCCCTGAATACGATTCATTGCTTGCGCGGCTTCAGGATGATGGCACCGATGAGCTGCATGAAATCGTCGAAGATGCTGAAGAGAAGGTTCCCGGTGTTCGTGAACATTCAATCGAGCCTGGCATCAACGTTGATGAGCAGGATGATAATGAATTGCTTCGCGAAGAAAACGTCTTCCTTAATCAACAATTCGCCAATAAGGAAGAAGCGATCCGCTTTGCGGGAAGAGCTTTGGTCAATGCAGGTTACGTTAAGGAAAGCTATATTGAAGCAATGATTGCCCGTGATGAATTGACTTCAACCTATATGGGGAATGATGTAGCCATTCCGCACGGAACCGAGGAAGCTAAGAAAGATGTCCTTAAATCTGGATTTACCGTTCTACAAATTCCTGATGGAGTCGACTTTGACGGCCAAAAGGCACGATTGATATTCGGCATCGCCGGCAAGGACGGGACACATCTTGAAATTCTATCTGGCATTGCAGTTACCTGCTCTGAGATGGAGAATATCGAAAAGATGGTTAAAGCCACATCAGCCAGGGAATTGATGGATATTATAAATGTCGGAAATAATTAAATAAACTTAACCAAGAATAGAAAAGCGTTTTTCGCTTTTCTATTCAGTATTTTCTCGTGTTACTCCACCAGAAATGAGTTGGTAGCATGTATATTACTTCAAGGGAAAAATCAATCATAGAATTAATCATAAAAACTTCTGGAAAACATACAGCCTTATCCATTGCGACACAATTGAATGTTAGTGTCCGGACTGTTCAACGTGATCTGAAGTCCATAGAAAAAATCCTGCAATCATTTGAGTTGCATTTAACACGCAATACACATGAGGGACTGACCATCGACGGGAAGAATGAACAAGTCTTTCGGCTTGTACAGCACCTGATGGGCAATCATCCAATCGATCAAACGCCACAAGAAAGAAAGTTGCATCTCCTTTTAGCTTTACTGCAGGAAGAATCATATAAAACTCAAGTTCTTGCGGGGGATCTCGGTATAAGCATTACGACTCTTACAACCTATTTGGACGAACTGACTGAATGGTTAAAGAATTTTAATATCGTGATTACGAGAAAAAGGGGAGTCGGAATAGAGCTTGCCGGCACTGAAGAAAATAAACGGAAAGCCCAGGCCGCCTATTTTTTGCACTTTTTTAATGAAGAGCTGATTGAAAGTTTATTTTTGTTGCAAGAAGGAAAATTCCCAGAAGCGAAAATCCTCGACTATTTTGATCCCGAATATCTTCTGGCTATCGATGGGGTGCTGTTTTCCACTTTTAACAGTGTCCATTCTCGTTTGGCGGATAGCGGGTATATAGGGTTAATTGTACATATTTATGTAACCCTGCAAAGGAATGAAAGCCAATTTTTTTTGGAGAAGGACTTCAAGAAAATAAGCGAACTTTCCGATGAGAATAATCTCATGAATAAAATAGGCAAGGAACTCAGCACCATGCTGGAAGTCTCTTTTACCATCGATGATATAAGCTACCTGGCAGCCATCCTTAAAGGTTCCAAGCTTCATGCGGCGGATGCTGTTCCATATGACAGTGTGTTGCTTGGCCAGCTGATAAGAAACCTGATAAAAGATGTTTCGGCACAACTGCAAATCGATTTGACCATGGATTTCCCATTGTATCAAGGGCTTCTTGCCCATATGGAACCATCAATATTCCGGATCAAACAGGAAATGGGATTGTACAACCCCTTAACCGAAGATATTAAACGAAAGTATCCGGTTCTCTTTTTGGCAGTAAAGACCAGTCTGGAAAAAGGATTCAAAGAAATAAAAGAATTTCCTGAAGATGAAATAGCCTTCATCGTCCTGCACTTCGGATCTGCATTAGTGCTGCGGGAGGAAGAAATATCAATAAGGGCACTCATCGTTTGCCCGACAGGTATCGGCACGTCGAAGATGCTTGCAAGCCGGATCAAAAAAGAAATCATCGAAATCGAGACTGTAGAAATCAAGACGATCAAAGACATCCAGCAGCAGGGCAGCCTGAAAAACTATGATGTGATCATTTCTACCGTCCGGCTTCCGTATATCGATAGTGATTATATTCTTGTATCCCCACTTTTGAGTGAAGAGAATATATTGAACATCAGGAATTATTTAAGGAAGAATATCGAAAACTTCACGAAGAATAAGCGTTATGGCAGTCATTCCGCCCATAAGGATACCGTGACCAAAAAAGAGGATGGCGAATTGAAAGAAGTGCTGCAGGAATTGAAAGATGCCCAGCAGAGCATCGAGTCAATCATGGATAATTTCCGGTTTTATCGGCTGCCGCATCTTAAAGGACATCCAGAAATCATCGAAGAAATGGTCAGGATGGCTGAAAATGAATCACTGCTAATGGGTGTGGATGATGTAATCGATTCCTTGAACGAACGGGAAAAAAAAGGTGGTTTAGGCATTCCTGGCACTGGAATGGGCCTTTTCCATACGAGACACAAGAATGTGAAAGAACTGATATTCCAGGTGGCCCACCTGGAGGAATATCGTCTGGTCAAAGGTATGGATGGAAATGACGTCCATATGAAAAATTTACTGCTGATGCTGGCACCTGAAGAATTGAGTGCGAAGCAGCAGGAAATCGTCAGCTTAATAAGCTCAAGCTTAATTGAAAGCAATGAATCCATCATGATTTTTTCATCTTCGGACGAGGAAATGATTAACAGAAGGCTGGAAGCCATATTTTTGGACTATTTATATACTAACTTGATAAAGGGATGATTGTAATGAAACAAGCAGTACATTTTGGTGCAGGAAACATTGGAAGAGGATTTATCGGAGCACTCTTTTCACAATCTGGATATCATGTGACTTTTGTGGACATAGCCGATCAAATCATCGATCAGTTAAATGATAAAAAGCAATATCAAGTCAAACTGGCTACTGATCAACAAGAATCCGTAACAGTAGAAAATGTTTCGGGTTTAAACAGCTTAAAGCAGGAAGAGGAAATCATTAAAGCAATTTCCGAAGCAACCTACCTCACCACTGCTATCGGTCCCAATATTTTGCCTCATATCGCTCCTTTAATTGCAAAAGGATTAGCCTCAAGGGTGAAGGAAACCGATGAAAAATTATATGTGATCGCTTGTGAAAACCAAATATCGGCAACAGACCTTTTAGAAGGCTACATTCTAGAAAACTTGGATCAAGATACAAAAGAAAAACTAGCCGATAAAGTATACTTCTTTAACTCAGCAGTCGATCGCATCGTTCCCATTCAAAATAACGAAGGATCACTCGATGTCTTGGTGGAACCTTATTATGAATGGGTCGTTGAAACGAATGAAAGCATTCCTGCCGTTGAAGGGATGACCATTGTAAAAGAACTCGCTCCATTCATTGAGAGAAAACTGTTCACCGTTAATACAGGACATGCCGTCATTGCTTACCTTGGTTATCTCAAAAATAATAAATCGACGATTGACCAATCATTGGAAGACGCAGGCATTGTAGAGCAAGTCAAGAAAACCCTAGGGGAAACGGGCGCTTATTTAATAAAGCAATACGGTTTGGATGCAGAAGAGCATCAGCAGTATATCGAAAAAATCATTAATCGATTTAAAAACTCCTACCTGAATGACTCGGTGAATAGAGTCGGCCGTTCACCGCTGCGCAAGCTCGGGCCAAACGACCGCCTCGTGCGCCCTGCCGTAGAAGCTAAAAAAGCCGGACTTTCCTATACTAATCTGGCGAAAGCGATAGCCGCCGCTTTACTCTTTGATTTTAACGAAGATGAAGAAGCCCTTAAACTGCAAACGATGATCAAAGAACACGGTATAGCTACCGCACTTAAAGAAGTTAGCGGATTGGACGAAAATAGCGAAATAACCAAAGAAGTTATCAACCACTACAACAACTTGAAATAAAAGCCGAAAACTCCTGAAAACTTTTTTCAGGAGTTTTTTCTTAATTAAAAAGCCAATTATATATCCGATAAACTTTAAAACTCAAAAAAACCTTGTAAACAGTAATCATTACGTTTTATAATAAAAGACAGTCAAGATATGAGGGTGTATATAAAGTATAAATCGTAATAATTTCGATTTGGATGAAAGGAGTTTTTTATGAGATTAGGCTTTACTAAATGCGGATAGTGCAGTAAATCAAAAGTTAGGTGCAATTTCTTAAGATTTTGGGTGCTATTGCACGAGATTTAAGCTGTTACTCACGGGTTTGGAGCCGTTACTCACGGATTTGGCGCATTTACTCGTGAGTTTGGAGCGTTTACTCGTGAGTTTGGGGCGTTTACTCGTGAGTTTGGGGCGGCGTTTACTCGTGAGTTGGGCACAAATACTCGTGAATTGGTGTTCAAACACGAGTTGGTTGATTTTACACAAGACTGTGAAGGGTATTGCACGAGATTTAGAGCCGTTACTCACGGATTTGGCGCATTTACTCGTGAGTTTGGATCGTTTACTCGTGAGTTTGGGGCGTTTACTCGTGGGTTTGGAGCATTTACTCGTGAATTTGGCACAAATACTCGTGAGTTTGGAGCAAATACTCGTGAATTAATGTTTACACTCAAGGAGCATTACATAGTTTGATTTCGGATAAGCACTCGGCAGTGCGTTGCCTGGTTTGTCATGATAGTAAAGCAAAGCTGCGGTTTAAATCGTAATCAATACGATTTTGCAGCAGCCGATAAAAATAGTTGAGGTAATGGAGGAAATCTATCGTGATTAGAAAATGTAAATCGATTTTTATTGTATGTTTTTCATTCTTTCTTTTGGCTGCTTGTTCCACCGAGTCTGCGAAAGACCAAGGGGGAGGGGAGAAGGAAGTGAACTTGCTTTTTAATTTTGCGGCTAGCTCGCTTGATCCGAATGTTGATACTAGTTATGTGTCACTAAGGGCTGGGATCACTGAGACATTGGTGCATCTCAATGATGAGGATTTGACCATCGAACCTTGGCTGGCGAAAAGCTGGGATAGCAAGGATGGTCAGTTATGGAATTTTGAGTTAAGGGAGGGTGTGACTTTTCAGAATGGAAAGCCGATGGATGGCAAAGCGGTAAAGGCTTCCTTGGAGAGGGCGATGAAGGATAGTCCGGCGATCAAGAATGCTTTGCGCATTGAATCGATTGAAGCAGACGGAAATACGCTGACCATTAAGACGGAGGTTCCCCTTCCTGAGTTTCCTTCTGAATTGGTCCATCCAAATACATCGATTATTGCCGTGAAGGAAAGTGACTATATAAACAAGCCGATAGGAACAGGGCCATTTGCCGTTTCGAAATTCATACCTGGTACGGCTGTTGATTTAATTCGGTATGAGTCTTACTGGGATGGAGCCGCAAAGCTTGAGAGAGCCAGGTTTTCGTTTAATGAAGATGCCAATGCACGTTCCCTTGCCCTTGAATCGGGAGACGCCGATATTGTTTTCCGTCCGGAAGTGGAAAGCCTGGAAAATTTAGAGGCGATAGATGGTGTGAAGGTTGAATCGACATCCACTTTCCGGGTCCATCAAATGACGATGAATTTGGAACGTAAAGCACTGCAGGACATACACGTCCGAAAGGCGATCGATGCCTTGATCGACCGTTCATCCATTGCTGATACGATTTTACATGGTCATGCAGAAGTGGCAACAGGGCCATTTCCGTCCACTTTCTCTTTTGCTCCGAACTATCCGAAAAAAGAGAATGGAATGGAAGCGGCTAAGGGGTTTCTTGATCAGGCGGGATATAAAAAAGTGGATGGGGTGATGCAAAAAGACGGCAAACCGTTAACGTTTACACTTCTTACATACAGTTCACGTGCCGACCTGCCGTTAATTGCCCAAGTTTTTCAATCGGATGCCGGCCAGTTGGGGATTGGTGTGAAAATCAAGCAAATAGAAATCCCTGAAGAGTATATGGCTGCCAATCGCGATTGGGATTTAACGACCTACAGCAATTTAACGGCTCCGCGCGGGGATGCCGGCTATTATTTAAATGCTACTTATCATCCAAAGGGAGCCTTGAATTTCAGTGGGGCCGATGATGATCACCTGACGTCACTGATTGACAAGCTGAACGTAACGGTCGGACAGGAGAAGCGCTCGGATTTAGCTGAGGATATTGCGATGTATGTGGATGAACAAGTGTATAATTCATTCATTTTACATCCGAATACGCTTGTTGCTTATGATGCCGATAAAGTTAAAAACTGGACCACTTCGAGAAGCGAATACTACATGCTGACGAATGAACTGGATGTGAAGTGAATGTTCAGCATCTTAGTCCGGCGATTCATTGAGGTCGTGATTTTTGTCCTTGTGATTACATTCATCTCTTTCCTTTTTGTTCGGCTTGCTCCAGGGGACCCGGTTCTCTCGATACTTCAAGTGGATGATGTGTCGATCACAAACGAACAAGTCAATGAGCTTCGTGAAGAATTGGGGTTCAATGATCCGCTGTTAGTGCAGTATGGCGATTGGTTTATGGACTTTATCCAATTGGATTTCGGTAATTCCTATCTGACGAATCAGCCTGTGATGGAGATGATCATGAGCGGGCTGCCTGCAACACTTGAGCTGGCGGTTGGCGCATTGCTTGTGATGCTTGGTATAGCCATTCCATTAGGTTCGCTTGCTGCCTTATACAGGGGAAGCTGGATTGATCAGATGAGCCGTGCCGTTTCTTTGTTGGGCGCAGCCATCCCTAGCTTTTGGCTGGGGCTGCTCTTGATGGATTTATTTGCGGTACGATGGGGGTCCCTTCCAACAATGGGCAGGGACGGATTTCGTTCTTTGATTCTGCCTTCAGTCACATTGGGGCTGGCCATCACAAGTGTGTACGTCCGTTTGCTGCGTTCGAGTTTGATTGATTCCCTCAGTCATGATTTCATCAGGGCTGCCCGATCAAGGGGGATTTCGGAAATGCGGATATTTTTTGCCCATGCATTTCGTTATAGCCTGCCCCCGGTCATTACCGTATTCGGTGTCAGCCTCGGCAGCCTGATCGGCGGTGTAGTGGTGATCGAAGTGATTTTTGCCTATCCAGGCATTGGTAAGATGGTCGTGGACTCGATTCGTTCACGGGATTATCCAGTCATCCAAGGATACCTGTTGGTCATGGCCATCATTGTATTCATGGTTAATAGTGCCGTGGATTTATCTTATCGCTATTTAAATCCGGAGCTAAGACTGAAGGAAAGGAAGCATGGAAAATGGAGTTAGTTATCAAAAAAAAATCCAAAAGGCGCTGGAGAATGACCGTCCTTTTTACGGTGATGGCTGCAGTCCTTGCCGTTGCGGCTTACACCTTTCTTATCCTGAAACATGATCCGGCACTGGTCAATCTCGGAGAAAGGCTATGGCCGGCGAGCTTGGAACATCCGTTAGGGACGGATCATCTAGGGCGTGATGTATTGACACGTCTTCTGCTTGGCGCACAGCTGACGGTTGGCTACGGTTTCTTATCTCTGTTTGCCGCTGTTATCATCGGCGTCCCGTTCGGGGTGATTGCCGGTTTTAAAGGAGGTCTGAGCGATCGGATCTTCATGCGCATTGCAGACGCATTTCTCGCATTCCCTGATACGATCGTTGCCATTGTGCTTAGTGGCTTACTAGGACCAGGAATCGAAAATCTCCTATTGGCGATCGTTCTAGTGAAATGGGTGAATTATGCCCGGCTTGTGCGAAGTACGGTGATCACCGAACGTCGGAAGGATTATGTTACAGCTGCTAAAATCAATGGATTAAGTTCATTTGGGATTATGCGGAAGCATCTTTTTCCGCACCTTATCGGGAACGTGCTTGTATTGGCTAGCCTTGATTTAGGAAAAATCATTTTGCTCATATCTTCCTTATCATATATCGGGCTAGGGGCGCAGCCGCCAGCACCAGAGTGGGGAGCCATGCTGAATGATGCCCGTCCATACTTTCAATCCAATATGTTGCTCATGATTTACCCGGGGCTCGCCATCGTATTTGTCGTCCTTCTATCCAACATACTCGGTGATTATTTGCGCGATGCATTCGATGTGAAAAAGGAGGTGGGATCATGAGCATTTTATCCGTGAGGCAGCTAAATATCATGGGAAAGCAAAATCATATCGTCAAGGATCTTTCATTAGATGTGCAGGAAGGTGAGTGGTTCGCACTTGTCGGACAAAGTGGGAGCGGCAAAAGCATGACGGCCATGGCAATATGTCAGCTGCTTGCACCCAATCTCCAAGCTAAGGGGGAAATTTGGTACGAGGAAAAGAATCTTTTAACGCTATCTTCCTCTGAAATCAGGAAGATTCGCGGAAAGCGCCTGGCCTATATTTTTCAAGATTACCAGGGTTCATTCACACCGTTCCTTACTATCGGTCAACATTTCGACGAATATCAGCGAACACATTTGAACCTTTCCAAAAAGGCAAGGAGGCAGCAGGCGGTCAAGGCGCTCATATCGGTTGGCCTGAATGAAGATATCTACGGCAGATACCCTTTTCAATTAAGCGGTGGGCAGCTTCAGCGCGTATCCATTTCGATAGCCCTGCTGCTTGAACCGGATATTTTGATAGCGGATGAACCGACTACAGCCTTGGACAGTGTATCTTCCTTTAAGGTCTTACAGCTGTTATCAAGGCTCCAAAAAGAAACCGGATGTGCGGTCTTATTCATTACCCACGATTTACGTCATGTCAAGAAGTATGCGGATCGCATTGCGGTCATGAGAGACGGGGCCATCATTGAGACCGGTGATAAAAATCAGGTATTGAATCATCCGCAGCATGCTTATACGAATAAACTGATTCAATCATCGCCATCATTGAGCAGAATTCCATTTAAGCTTGAAGGGGTGTCAGGATGACTTTATTAGACGTGCGAAATGTCCATAAAAGCTATGATAACGGAGTGGAAATACTAAGGAACGTGAATTTCAGCATCGAAAGGAAGGAATGCCTCGGGTTAGTGGGAGAGAGCGGCTGCGGAAAAAGCACACTGGCAAGACTCATCCTTCAGATTGAATCTTTTGACCAGGGCAGCATCCTATTTGAAGGAACCGCGCTGCAAAACAAAAGCGAACGCGGTTTAAAACCGTATCGCAAGAACATCCAGGCCGTTTTGCAAAATCCTGCATCGGCCTTGAATCCAAAACTAAGGATAAAAGATTCACTAATGGATCCATATCTTCAATTTGGCAGCCAGGTCAATATGAAACATTTTACGTATACAGGTGAAGCGAACTTTATCGGACAGCTGCTGGAAGCCGTGGAGCTTCCAAAGAGTTTTGCTGAACGTTACCCGCATGAGCTAAGCGGCGGACAAAAGCAGCGGGCGACCATTGCCCGCGCGATCAGCATTGAACCTGCCCTCATTATATTGGATGAACCGGCTTCAAGCCTGGACGTTCTGTCACAAGCGGCGATGCTGAAATTGTTAGACGGGCTGCGGGAGACTTTGGACATTTCTTACCTTTTTATTTCTCATGATCTATCGGCTGTACAGGAGATGAGCCAACGTATCATGGTGATGAAAGGGGGGGTTATTGTGGACTCTTTCGAAAACGAACAGCTTTTTTGCAGCAATCGCCATTCATACACAAAAGAACTGATTTCGATGTTTGAATAATGAGGTTGTGTTTATTTGATTTTTAATCGCAATGAACGAGTTGCTTCGGCAATTCGTTTTTATTTAGGGAAAAAAAGATATTCCTATAAACTTACTTGACATTACAAACTTATTAAAATATAATAACTTACATAAAGTAACTAACAAAAGAAGAATTCATACATGAATAAAAATGAAGCGGGTCAAGTTTTTTTAAGGGTGATTTTAGGTCTTACTTTTTTCATTCACGGTGTTTCAAAGTTTCAAGGAGGAATAGGGAATACGGCGGGATTTTTCGATAGCCTTGGCATTCCTGGCTTCATGGCGTACATCGTTGCAGTAATCGAATTGATCGGAGGACTTGCGGTTATACTGGGGTTGGGAACACGAATCGTTTCCGTCCTATTTGCGGTCATTTTGGCGGGGGCGATCTTCACGGCAAAATTACCTGCCGGTTTTCTTGGGAACGGGCAAGCGGCGGGCTACGAACTGGACTTGGCACTGCTGGCCATGTCTGTTTATCTAGCGTGTGCAAACCGCACGGTTCTTTCTTTGGATCATTTGATTATCAATAAAAAAGGGAAGTGACAATATGGATAAAAATTTTCATCAAAAACCAATTACTTTTGTTGGCGAAGTCAGTATAAATGTTTTGGATTTGAATAAGGCCATTCTGTTTTATCAAGAAATCATCGGTCTTCAAGTATTGAAGAAAACCGACCGGCAAGCCGTTTTAACGACAGACGGAAAGACCCCGTTGCTGACACTTGAGCAGCCTGCGGATGTGATTCCGAAAGAAGGGCGGACGACGGGCTTATATCACTTTGCCCTTTTACTGCCAAGCCGTGCCGATTTATCGATTTTTTTGCGCCATTTACTTCAAACGAAATATCCATTTGGAGCGGGGGATCATGAAGTGAGTGAAGCACTGTACATTACCGATCCGGATGGCAATGGCATTGAAGTATACTCTGACCGGCCATCCACTGATTGGAGATGGGCCGATGGGGAAGTCGCAATGGGTACGGATCCGTTAGATGGGAATGACCTTCTGAAAGAAAGCAATGGTGAGTGGAGCAAACTCCCTATAGGTACTTTAATGGGGCATATACATCTGCATGTAGCGGATTTACGTAAAACGGAGGAGTTTTACATGCAGGGTCTTGGGTTTACCGTTGTGAATCGATATGGAGGAGCGCTCTTTACTTCAACCGGCGGATATCATCATCACATCGGGTTGAACACTTGGAATGGCGTTGGCGCCCCAGCTCCAAAGGAAAATAGTGTGGGGCTGAACTGGTATACTCTTGTTTTTGCAGATCAAGATGCGAGAAACAAAGTAATGGAGCAACTGAAAGGAATCGGGGCTGTCGTAACGGAAAAAGAAGGGTTTTTCGCTGTAACAGATCCATCTGGCAATGAGATTCATTTAGTCGTCTGAATTTAAAGCAGAAAGCAAGGGTGAGGATAATGGGATTTTTAAGTAGATTATTTGGAAATAAAGAAACCGCGGCAGGGGAGAATGAAAAAATGACAAAAGTATTATTCGTTAAAGTGAATGATCGGCCAGCAGATCAGGCAATCAGCTCGAAAATGTATGACACATTCTTAAATGCATATAAAGAGACACACCGTACAGATGAAGTGACCGAACTGGATTTATTTAAAGAAGAACTTCCTTACTATGGAAATACGGCGATTACCGGGTTGTATAAACGCAACCAAGGCCTTGAACTGACAGCCGAAGAGGAAAAGGCGGCCGAACTGGTTGACCAATATTTAAATCAATTCCTGTCCATGGATAAAGTGGTATTCGCTTTCCCTCTATGGAACTCAACGGTTCCTGCACCGCTAATCACATATCTTTCCTATTTGGCACAAGCCGGTAAAATGTTCAATTATACGGCGGAAGGTCCTGTCGGGTATGCTGGAGATAAAAAAGTCATGCTATTGAATGCCCGCGGTTCTGATTATGCATTAGAAGGAATGGCTTCTGCTGAAATGGCCGTGAATTTAGTGAAAAATATCATTGGCCTATGGGGAATCAACAATCCGGAGGTCGTGGTCATTGAAGGACATAATCAGTATCCGGATCGGACACAAAAAATCATCGCGGATGGTTTGGAAAAAGTTGTGAAATCGGCTGAAACATTCTGATTGCGAATGGAATGAATAGCAGGCAAAGAAGGCCCTCCATATTAATGGGGGCCTTCTTCGTGCGGAAATGATGTTATTTGACCTGATACTTTTTCAAGCGGTATTGAAGGCTTTGGCGGCTGATATTCAAGGCCTTGGCAGCTTGGGAGATATTCATGCCATGTTCTTTTAAGATCTTCTCCAAATATTGCTTTTCAGTATTGGCGATATAATCATCAAGAGATAAGGTCGACTCCTGTAAATCTCCATTTACATGATTCTCTTTTCTTTCGGGATGAATGTCTTCCAAATGGGCTTTCTTCCTAAATAAAGTCGGAAGGTGGGTGATGGCAATCTTTGTATCGTCAGGTTCCATTAAATTCATGGCCCCCTCAATGATATGTTCAAGTTCCCTTACGTTCCCGGGCCAGTCGTAATCATAAAAAAGCGAGTAAACCTCTTCGCTGATCCCTTCAATATTCAATTCGAACAGCGCATTGAATTTCTCGATGAAGGATTGCGCCAGCAAGGGAATATCCTCTTTCCGTTCACGAAGAGGCGGGATGAATAACGAAACGACGCTTAATCGATAATATAAATCCTTTCGTAAATGATCATTTGAAATGGCATCTATCGGATCTTCATTTATCGTTGCTATGACCCGTACGTCAATTTTTTTATCTTTTGTATCCCCAACACGGCGAATCGTCCTTTCTTGAAGGGCCCTTAATAATTTCGCCTGCATATTCGGATTTAAGGAATTGATTTCATCAAGAAGGATGGTCCCGCCTTGAGCCTGTTCGAATAAACCTGGCCTTTCAATCGAACCGGTGAAGGCCCCTTTCTTCGTACCAAAAAGAATTCCTTCAATAAGACTATCTGGCAGGGCAGCACAGTTTTGGCTGATGAAAGGATGTGTTGAACGGCTGCTGCCATTATGGATGCTTTGGGCAAAGAGCTCTTTTCCCGTTCCCGTCTCCCCGACGATGAGGATGGAGGATGTCGTCCTGGTCGAACGCTTGCTTTTTTCAATGACTTCCAAGAAATTCTCGCTCGTTCCGATGATGCTGTCAAATGTATATTTCGTATCGCCTTTATTCAAGATATTATCTTTAATGATTCTTTCAAGATTCGTTATATCCTTTGCCACTTCAATGGCTCCAATGATATTTTGGTTCTGATCCAAAATCGGAAACGTATTATTGATTGTTGTAATTTCCTGTCCGAGATTATTGAAGTAGGTCTGCTTCGAGTTTTCGGTTTTCCTTCCTGAATGAAGCGCCCGTATTAATGTGCTCTCTGTTTCTTCCTTGAATATAAAGATCTCGTGAATCTTTTTCCCTAATACCTCTTCTGAATCCATGCCTTCTATTTCAGCCATTTTCTTGTTATATATAATGGTCCGCCCTTTTATATCGATTATATGTAACCCGATATCGATTACGTCCACTAGTGAATGGAGGATGGTTTGGAAACCTTCTATTTTAATGATTTGATCTAAATGCATGAATGCCTCCCGTTTTTCTTCTTTTCTAAGAGCTATTGTAGAGGAATTGAAGCAAAGGCGCAAATAAAATTTGCACAGCAAGATTATTTTGCATTGAAGTGCAAAATTTTTTTGCGGAAAAAGTGCAAAAACGCTGTTTTTTATGGTTTTTCTAGTTGGCATGAATTTTGCATTAATAAAAAGTGTAAGGTTTAAGCGACAAAAATAGGGATTAGAGCAAAAAATAATGGCATACTATGTCAATTTTGCCCCAAAAGTGCTGAATTTTATTGCATTTTTAAAGAAAAAACATTATTTTTTCAAAAAAATGAAAAGTTGGCACGGAACTTGCTTGATTAATAAGGGAGAAGTAAAAACATAAACTTTAGGGAGATGAGACATAATGGTCCAAACATATAAACACGAACCATTTACTAATTTTAAAATCGAAGAAAACAATAAAGCTTTTCAAGCGGCATTGAATGATGTAGCTAATGATTTAGGGAAGAAATACCCGCTGATCATTAATGGTGAAAAAGTGTTTACTGATGAAGTCATTACCTCTGTAAACCCAGCAAATAAAGAAGAAGTTATTGGAACCGTATCCAAAGCGAATAAGGATCTTGCTGAGCAAGCGATGCAAGCGGCAGATAAGACATTCCAAACTTGGAGAAAAACGAACGCGGAAGTGCGTGCAAATATTTTATTCAGGGCTGCAGCCACCGTTCGGAGAAGAAAACACTATTTCTCGGCACTATTGGTTAAAGAAGCAGGGAAGCCTTGGAATGAGGCGGATGCAGATACAGCGGAAGCGATCGACTTCATGGAATACTATGCACGTCAAATGCTGAAGCTTAAAGACGGCATGCCAGTGGAAAGCCGTCCGATTGAACACAATGCTTTCAATTATATTCCACTTGGTGTCGGTGTCATCATCTCACCTTGGAACTTCCCGTTTGCGATCATGGCAGGCATGACGACGGCTGCTCTTGTTTCAGGAAATACAGTCTTATTGAAACCGGCCAGTACAACACCGGTCATAGCAGCTAAATTCATCGAAGTGTTGGAAGAAGCGGGCTTGCCTGCAGGAGTCGTGAACTTCATTCCAGGAAGCGGTGCCGAAGTGGGCGATTATTTGGTAGATCATCCTCGTACACGTTTCATCAGCTTTACAGGATCTCGTGATGTTGGAATCCGCATTTATGAGCGTGCTGCAAAAGTTCATGAAGGCCAAATCTGGTTAAAACGTGTCATCGCTGAAATGGGCGGTAAAGACACGATCGTTGTTGATAAAGAGGCTGATCTGGAATTGGCGGCACAATCAATCGTCGCTTCTGCATTCGGATTCTCCGGTCAAAAATGTTCTGCTTGTTCACGTACCGTCGTAGTCGAAGATGTATATGACCAAGTCTTGAATCGTGTCATTGAATTAACGAAAGAGAAAACTGTCGGGGAACCAACGGATGTAAACAACTTCATGGGTCCGGTTATCGATCAAGCAGCTTACGACAAGGTCATGAGCTACGTTGAAATCGGTAAACAAGAAGGGAAACTTGTTGCAGGGGGAGAAGGAGACAATTCAAAAGGTTTCTTCATCCAGCCAACTATCATTGCCGATGTGGATGAAAACGCACGTGTCATGAAAGAAGAGATTTTCGGACCAGTGGTTGCATTCTGTAAGGCAAAAGATTTCAATCATGCAATCGAGATTGCCAATAACACGGATTATGGATTAACGGGTGCGGTCATCTCGAACAATATTGAACATATTGAACAAGCGCGTGAGGATTTCCACGTAGGTAACTTGTATTTCAATCGCGGCTGTACTGGTGCCATTGTAGGATACCAGCCATTTGGCGGATTCAATATGTCAGGTACAGATTCAAAAGCGGGCGGTCCTGATTATTTAGTTCTTCATCTTCAAGGAAAAACAACATCTGAAACGCTATAAATTCTAGGGGGAATCAACATGACAACATTAACGGATAAATTAATCGAGCAAACAGAACAATATGGTGCAAACAATTATAATCCACTTCCAATCGTCATTTCGAAGGCTGAAGGAGTTTGGGTGGAAGATCCTGAAGGCAACAAATATATGGATATGCTTAGTGCCTATTCAGCAGTGAACCAAGGCCACAGGCATCCGAAAATCATCGACGAATTAAAAAAACAAGCTGATCGCGTAACATTAACGTCCCGTGCATTCCATAGTGATAAATTGGGCCCATGGTATGAAATGGTTTCTCGCATTACGCAAAAAGACATGGCACTGCCTATGAATACGGGTGCTGAAGCTGTTGAAACAGCAATCAAGGCTGTTAGACGCTGGGGTTATGATGTTAAGGGAATCGCAGAAAACCAAGCTGAAATCATTGCTTGTATCGGGAACTTCCATGGCCGTACAATGGCAGCGGTGTCCCTGTCATCCGATGAGGAATATAGAAGGGGCTTTGGACCGATGCTGCCAGGGATCAAGCTTATCCCTTACGGCGATCTTGATGCATTGAAAGAAGCGATTACACCGCAAACGGCTGGATTTTTAATCGAACCGATTCAAGGTGAAGCGGGAATCATCATCCCGCCACAAGGATTCTTAAAAGAAGCTTACGACTTATGTAAAGAAAATAATGTCCTATTCGTTTCTGATGAAATTCAGTCAGGACTTGGACGTTCTGGAAAAATGTTCGCCTCTGACTGGGATGGAGTAATTCCGGATATGTACATTTTAGGTAAGGCGCTGGGCGGCGGGGTTTTCCCAATCTCTTGCGTAGCTGCAAACCGTGAAATCCTTGGCGTATTCAATCCTGGTTCCCATGGTTCTACATTCGGCGGCAATCCATTGGCATGTGCGGTTTCCATCGCTTCATTGGAAGTTCTTGAAGAAGAGAAGCTTGCGGAACGTTCATTGGAGCTTGGACAATACTTTATGGATAGTTTAAAAGAAATCAAGAATCCAATGATTAAAGATATCCGCGGCAGAGGCTTATTCATCGGAGTCGAATTAACAGAAGCAGCAAGACCTTATTGTGAGCAGCTTAAAGAAGAAAAACTGCTATGTAAAGAAACACATGATACAGTTATCCGTTTTGCTCCGCCATTAGTGATTACTAAAGAAGACTTGGATTGGGCAATCGAACGCATTAAAAGAGTTTTATCCTAATATACCTATGAGGTGAATTCCATTGAGTACAACTGTCAAAGAAGAAAAAGAAACTGCCAGCTTGCTTGATTCAACACAGGTCGTAATCAAGGAGGCGCTTGATAAGCTTGGCTATTCTGAAGAAGTGTTCGAGCTTTTGAAGGAACCTCTTCGGATGCTGACCGTCCGGATTCCGATTAAGATGGATGACAATACGACGAAGATTTTCACTGGATACCGTGCCCAGCACAACGATGCTGTCGGTCCGACGAAAGGCGGAATCCGATTTCATCCCGAAGTCGATGAGGAAGAAGTCAAGGCACTTTCAATGTGGATGAGTTTGAAATGCGGAATCGTGAATCTGCCATATGGCGGAGGAAAAGGCGGCATTATCTGTGATCCGCGTCAAATGTCCATTGGTGAATTGGAAAGGCTTAGCCGTGGATACGTTCGGGCAATCAGCCAAATAGTGGGGCCGACAAAAGATATTCCGGCCCCGGATGTTTATACGAATTCACAAATCATGGCATGGATGATGGACGAGTACAGTAGAATAAGAGAACACGATTCTCCTGGTTTCATTACAGGTAAGCCACTTGTACTGGGCGGTTCACACGGTAGGGAAAAGGCGACTGCACAAGGTGTCACCATCTGTATCGAGGAAGCGGCAAAGCGTAAGGGCATAGAATTGAAAGGTGCACGCATCATCGTCCAAGGGTTTGGGAACGCAGGAAGCTTTTTGGCCAAATTCATGCATGATGCAGGTGCGAAAGTGATTGGCATATCGGACGCATATGGTGCCATTTATAACCAGGATGGTCTGGATATCGATTATTTACTTGATAAAAGGGATAGCTTTGGAACGGTAACGACACTATTCGATAATACAATCACCAATCAGGAACTTCTGGAACAAGATTGTGATATTTTAGTGCCTGCTGCCATTTCCAATCAAATCACCAGAGAAAATGCACATCTTATCAAAGCCCAAATTGTCGTGGAGGCAGCGAATGGACCTACCACATTGGAAGCAACCAAGATCTTGACGGAACGCAATGTGCTTCTCGTACCTGATGTATTGGCAAGTTCAGGCGGTGTGACAGTTTCTTACTTTGAATGGGTTCAAAATAATCAAGGTTATTATTGGGAAGATGCTGAAGTCCAAACCAAATTAAAAGAGTTATTGGTCAATTCATTTAATCAAGTATATGAAATGTCCGGGACAAGAAAAGTGGATATGAGGTTGGCAGCGTATATGGTGGGTGTCAGAAAAATGGCAGAAGCCTCAATATTCCGTGGCTGGGTATAAGCTTTAGTCAAATAATGGAGAGTGGAGGAGTGATTCCGTGTTAAAACCGATTCATACCATCGAGTGTGCTCAGGATGGGACCGTCGAACAAGTTTACGTTCAAAAGAATTCCTATGTTTATGAATGGGAGAGGCTCTTTTTAGTGAAAACGGAAGATGGGAAATTGATTGATGTTTCAATAGGTGCCAGTGGTCACATTACTGAAATTAATGTTTCGGCAGGGGATCCTATTAATAGAAAGCTTCCTTTAGCTTTGCTCCAAGACGATTTTGTTATAACTGGCTCGGATTGATTATAGGAAAGAGGGTGTTCCAAAGGCGGAAGCGATTTCTGCTTTGGGATGCTCTTTTTTTGTTGTGATCATTAAATAGTGATGATAAAGCCAGGAAAAGTTTGAAAAGAAAAAACGCCCTGTTTCATGGTAAAATATCAGAATGATTGGACAATGCATTAATGGTTCTGCACCTCATGAAACGATTGACAGCATCGCGATCGGTGCCCAGGTCGTTACGAATCTTCAATATATTGTGTCCCGCAATACAGATCCGCTGGACAACTTGGTTCTCTCGATTGGAAAGTTCGTTGGAGGGGAAGCGGCCAATGTCATTGCAAACTCCGTAGAGATTAGCGGGACCGTTCGAAGTTTTGATTTGAAATTCCGGGAATCCATGCCAATTCTTATGGAAAGGGTAATCAAAGGCATTACGGAAGCACATGGTGCCTCTTATGAATTTAACTATCTAACTGGATATCGGCCAGTCATAAATGACAATGAAGCCACCAAGCTCATTGAAGAAACTGTCCGTGAAGTTTATGGAGAACATGCTGTCGACCATCAAAAACCGACGATGGGGGCTGAGGACTTTTCGGCTTTCCAACAGAAAGCACCTAGCAATTATTTCTTGGTAGGAGCTGGGAATAAGGAAAAGGGAATCACCTATCCTCACCATCATCCGCGTTTTACCTTTGACGAAGATGCCATGGAGTACGGTGTTAACATTTTTATCCATGCTGTTCGGAAAATTTTAGGATAGTATTAAATGAGTGGCCCGGTCTATCTGGGAGAAGGAAAATAGAACTAGATTAACGAAAGTACTTTTAACGATAAATACAAGCGCCTTCGCTGACCGTACACCCTCCTAACAGGGTATGGTTTCGCGGAGGTATTTTAATTTGGAAGGGCATATTGCCATATTCCCCTTCATAAACTGTTATGGAACAAACAAGCCAGTAGACCAAGGGCAAAAAAGGAGTTGATCATGGTTGCTCGAAACTGGTTCAACCGCTTGACTCTATCCGTGTGAGCTTTCTAGGAATTTAAGCCCACGACTAGAAATATTATGAGATTTAGACAATCAAATAAATAGCGGTTTTTCTGAATCTATCCATATTTACAATAAAGGAGCATTCAGAACTCCGCCGTTTAAAAAAGGGGAGTTAAATCAGAGTATGAGAATCTCAGAATTAAAGAGGAAAGCCCTTCAGTCGTTGGGAGGTAAATGGGGAGTAACTGTTTCGCTTATGTTGCTCTTGTTCTTGATCAACCTCATTTTACCTTTAATTGTCGAAGTGATCGGAAGCGGTGGGTTTTCACAATGGCTCATGCAGGAAGAAACACCATTGTGGACTGATATCTTCAGCATGGTCTTTTCCATTGCCCTAATCCCGCTTACCATTTCAACCACTTGGTTCTACCTGAATTTGGTTAGGGAAGGAAACCCTGATATTCCAGAAGTATTTGCTATCTATAAAGATGGAAAAACCTCTTTCAAGCTTATTGGGGCATCCATCTTACAAGCAATTTTCATTTTTTTATGGTCATTATTATTAATCATTCCGGGTATCATCAAGGCCATCGCTTATTCGCAGCAGTTTTTCTTATTGAAGGATCATCCTGAATACACGGTGCTTGAAGCCATTACAGAGAGCAGAAAAAGAATGAAGGGCTTGAAATGGAAGTATTTCCTTATGCACCTAAGCTTCATCGGGTGGGGCATCCTATGCATGTTCACGCTGGGAATTGGTTTACTATGGTTGATTCCTTATGCAGGAACAACAACGGCTGCATTCTATAACGAATTAATTGTGCCTCAAGAAGATATTGACGACGATCAACAAATAGAGGGATAAAAGATCAACCGATAGCAAATGGCTATCGGTTTGAATTTGTAGACAAAAGGGGTTTTACCTTAAATTTCAAAACAAAGTTGATTGGAACGGAAGGTGCGAGACTCCTGCGGGAAAAGCGCGTCGAGGGGAGACCCCGCAGGCGCAAGGCGCCGAGGAGGCTCCCGGACCGCCCGCGGAAAGCGGGTGCCTGGAGTGGAAATCGACGTTCGAGGTTTTATAAACCCTCATAAAAACTGAAACAAACGATTTTCATCGATTTTGTCTAAAGTCTGCAACCGATAGCAAATGGCTATCGGTTTTTTATTCCCGATTCTCCTTAAAAAGGTTAAATTGTTCATTTTTCCTGGTGTATAATAGAATATTGAGAATGCCATTTAGGGGGATTACATAGTGAGTAGTGGTTTTAATATTGCGGATATGATATACCAATTGTTTTGCCTTGTATTTCTAATCCTGATCATCGTTGGGACCGTATCTCTTTTCCGTTCCATGAAGCAACGTAAAACCAGACTGGATATCATGGAAAAGAAAATGGATGATTTACATGAACTGATTAAAAGGGGCGAAAATTGACGGCGGCATCGTTCAGACTGCAGGCAAACTCGAAGAATAGCGAGTTTGCCTGCAGTTTTTTTATACAATCCAGTAAGGGTTTAACAAACTGGACGGCTGCATGTGCAGCCGTTTTCTATGCAGTGGGGGCATTTCAAACTCCGGCAATTATAAAAATAATCTATATTGAAATAACTTAGTGAAAGCACTGTCTCCGAATTTGAAAAAGAGGATTTGATTTTGAGCATCAATTGAGAGACTAAAAAAATGGAAAAAGAAAGTGAATTGTAAAAAATAAGCAGTTTTACATAGGGGTGTTGGGATTGTGGTGCAAATTTCATGTGCGGCTGCTGGTATGGAAGATGCATGGCTTGTTGCGGCGTTTTACCCTATAATGGAATAGATGTGTATTTAAGGATTCGACGGAAAAGTCTATCAGGAATGCTCGACCCTATAACAAATTGACGGAGATGGAGAATGCTGAACATTCGATCCTTTTGTTAGGTAACTTTTGAGAAGTGGGAGGAGTCGGTATCATGAAAGAAGTTATTGCAGTAAAAGAAATTACTAGGTTTAAAACACGAACGGAGGAATTTAGTCCGTACGCTTGGTGCAAACGGATGCTGGAAAATGACCCCGTAAGTTATCACGAAGGAACGGATACGTGGAATGTTTTTAAATATGAAGATGTGAAGCGGGTTCTCAGTGATTATAAACATTTTTCAAGTGTTCGGAAACGGACTACCATATCGGTTGGAACGGATAGTGGTGAAGGTTCTGTGCCTGAAAAGATCCAAATCACTGAAGCTGATCCACCTGAGCATAGAAAACGCCGTTCACTGCTTGCCGCAGCATTCACACCTAGAAGTCTTCAAAACTGGGAACCTCGCATTCAGGAAATTGCAGATGAATTGATCGGAGAAATGGATGAGGACACGGAAATCGATATTGTGCAATCATTGGCGAGTCCGCTTCCGATCATTGTCATGTCGGATTTAATGGGCGTTCCCTCAAAAGATCGTTTATTGTTTAAGAAATGGGTGGATATCTTATTCCTTCCGTTTGATAAAGAAAAACAAGAAGAAGTAAATGAATTGAAGCAATTGGCAGCAAAAGAATACTATCAGTATTTGTATCCGATTGTAGTGCAAAAGCGATTAAACCCGGCAGATGATATCATCTCAGATCTATTGAAGTCAGAAGTGGATGGGGAAATGTTTACGGATGATGAGGTTGTCCGGACGACCATGCTGATTTTAGGAGCGGGGGTCGAGACAACAAGTCATTTACTGGCCAATAGCTTTTATTCCTTGCTATATGATGACAAAGAAGTTTATCAAGAGTTACATGAAAACCTGGATCTGGTTCCTCAGGCGGTCGAAGAAATGCTCCGTTTTCGATTCAATCTTATTAAATTGGATCGCACCGTAAAGGAAGATAACGATCTATTGGGAGTGGAATTGAAAGAAGGCGATAACGTGGTTGTTTGGATGAGCGCAGCTAATTTGGACGAAGAGATGTTTGAAGATCCTTTCACCCTTAATATCCACCGCCCTAATAATAAGAAACACCTTACCTTCGGAAATGGCCCTCATTTCTGCCTGGGAGCGCCGCTAGCTAGACTGGAAGCAAAGATTGCGCTAACTACATTCCTGAAGAAATTCAAGCATATTGAAGCGGTGCCATCATTCCAGTTAGAAGAGAATCTTACCGATTCAGCAACCGGGCAAACTTTGACATCACTACCGCTTAGGGCGTTCCCTAAAGTTTAAAAAACGAAAAAACCTTGTGCACTGACCTGCACAAGGTTTTTTTCTTTTTAGTAGGGACGCATGGCATACATGTACCTGCCACTTCCTGAAACGTTCGACAGGAATATCTTATAGTAACCTGAAGTTGAGGTGACAATAACGAATAGAGTAATATGATAAAGTAGCAAATTTTGTGCCCAGTCATGTTCCCCGAATTAGGTTGGCTGGCGATCAAGCATTTACATGCACCATTCAATGAAGGAGATATGATAAAATAGAAAGTTCCATATGAAACGGTTTTAAAAAGTGAAAGGATGTTATTATGAAATTAAAGCAGCAATTAACCATTGCCTTTATAATAAGTGTACTTTCTTTAATCGGGTTCAGTTTCATGGCATTTACCATAAGTGCAAATGAATACCTGAAATTTGATGAAGATGTGATTTCCTTGGTGCAAGGATTTGAATCTCCCCTTCTGACGGACATCATGAAGTTCTTTACCTACATAGGTTCAACCGGTTCCATAATCATCCTCTCCTTGGTCATTTTGTTTTTCTTATATAGAGTTTTGAAGCATCGTCTGGAACTAGTCCTATTCACTGCAGTCATGGTTGGTTCACCACTTCTTAATTTGATAGTTAAGCTATTCTTTCAACGCACCCGTCCCGATTTACATCGGCTCATCGAAATAGGGGGGTACAGTTTCCCTAGTGGACATGCCATGAATGCATTCTCTTTATACGGTATTCTCACGTTTCTGCTATGGCGTCACATTACGGCTAGGTGGGCAAGGATTCTACTGATTCTGTTCAGCATGATGATGATCCTCTCGATCGGTATAAGTCGAATATATTTAGGGGTCCATTATCCTAGTGATATCATTGCTGGATATTTGGCGGGTGGTTGTTGGATTGCGATTTCCATTTGGTTTTTCCAAAGGTATCAAGACCGGCGGAAGAACAAAAATCGTTAATAAAGAGAACAAGATAATCAGCCGGCAGGTAACAAGCCAGCTGTTGATTCAAGAAAGTTAGGAGCGTATTAAATGGAAAACTGGATTACGGAATTCATGAATGATTTTGGGTATATGGGAATCTTTCTATTAATAGCATTGGAAAATATTTTCCCGCCGATCCCGTCTGAGGTCATTCTTACTTTTGGCGGTTTCATGACGACAACAGCGAATATGACGATTATGGGCGTCGTGATCGCATCGACTATAGGGTCAGTGGCAGGGGCAGTCGTCCTTTATGGAATTGGTTTACTTCTTGATGTGAAGGTCATTGAAAAATTCGTGGAAAGATGGGGCCATATTCTTAGGTTAACGGTATCGGACGTCCACAAGGCGAATTCATGGTTTGACAAGTACGGGTCATGGACCGTGTTTTTCTGCAGACTGGTTCCGCTGATCAGAAGCTTGATCTCGATTCCGGCAGGCATGTCCCATATGAGCTTTTGGCTCTTTCTGCTTTACACCACATCCGGCACATTAATTTGGAACATCATCTTAGTGAATATCGGGGCAGCTGTTGGATCTTCGTGGGAAGATATTGTAGGGTATATGGACATTTATTCCAACATCGTTTATGCGATATTGGCCTTGCTATTCATTATTTTCGTTGTTTTGATTTTTAGAAGGAATAAAGGCAAAGTATAATTTCAGTTTAGTTGATTGGGCCGTTAGAGTCGGCACTTTCATTACATAACCGTAAGAAAAAGGCTGTCATTGCGACAGCCTTTTTCTTATGGAAGGAAGGCGGCTGAACTCAGAATAAAGGGGGAGTGCTTTGGACAAAATGAGTGAAACGAAAAAGGAATGAGGTTCGGTGCTATGGCTTCTTTTTTCAAACAAAAGAGACAAGTGAAGCAACAACGTGAAAAGAAAAAGGAAGATGAAAATCAATCCAAAAGCAAAACGCCTGATTATATTGAAAGTTCCATTTCTGCCAATCTGGAAATCGTGAAGAAAAAGACGGGAAACAGTCCGGACATCATTATCCGAACGCTGAAAATCGGTCAAAATCCGGAGCTGAAAACAACTATCTTGTATGTGCAAGGTCTGATTGATAACCCAAGCGTTACGGACTTTTTAATTGAGTCAATCATGAAAAATCCTCATCTATCAGAAAAAATGCTTCCACAAGAAGCATTGGATATAATCTCTGAAGACGTGATTTCCCTCGGTGGTGTAGAAACCGTCAAGGATTGGGAAAAATTGTTTTTGTCTTTATTATCAGGGGACAGCATCATTTTTGTTGATGGAATAAACATCGCCCTGGTTGCCAGTACAAGAGGAGGAGAAAAGCGCTCGATTCAGGAGCCAAGCACGCATTTGACTGTCCGGGGATCAAGAGAAGGGTTTACGGAATCGATTGGAACGAACATCGCCATGTTACGCCGGATCATCAATACCCCGGATTTATGGATAGAGTCGATGAAAATAGGCACGGTGACAAAAACGGACGTTTCCATCATGTATATAAATGGAATTGTCAAAGAAGGGATTGTCGAGGAGGTCAAGAAGCGCTTAAATCGTATTAACATCGATAGCATTCTTGAATCAGGATATATTGAACAATTGATAGAAGACCAGGTCATGACCCCATTCCCAACCCTTAACCATACAGAAAGACCGGATATGGTCGCAGGAAATCTTCTCGAAGGAAGAGTGGCGATATTCGTTAATGGAACACCTTTCGTCTTGGTAGCCCCGGCAATATTTGTACAGTTTTTTCAATCTGTCGAAGACTACTATAATCGCTTCGACATTGCTTCTGCCACACGTTTTTTACGGATCATCGTTTTCATTATTTCTATAGTCGGACCAGCTGTCTATGTTGCAGCCACGACTTTTCATCAGGAAATGATCCCAACGAAGTTGCTGGTCATTGTAGCGGCCCAAAGAGAAACGGTTCCTTTGCCTGCCGTCATTGAAGCGCTTCTCATGGAAATGACCTTTGAAATATTACGGGAAGCAAGTCTTCGGATGCCAAAGGCTGTTGGTTCGACCATGTCCATTGTCGGAGCATTGGTCATCGGGCAGGCGGCTGTCCAGGCTGGTATCGTATCGCCGGCAATGGTCATCATCGTTTCGATCACGGCGATTGCCAGTTTTGCAACCCCTTCTTATTCCATAGCGATTTCTGCCCGCATTGTGCGGTTCGGATTCATCATTTGTGCCGGCACTTTAGGTTTTTATGGGATGACTTTAGCCTTTATCGTCCTTATTGTTCATTTATGCAGCCTGCGTTCACTTGGAGTTCCTTATATGACACCGCTCGCCCCTCTGAATCCTGCAGGGTTGGGTGACACATTCTTCAGAAGACCTATGTGGGCATTCAAGGAAAGGCCAAAATTTTTAACCAACGAAAATAATCTGATAAGGGAAGGCGATAATCAAAGACCTCTGCCTCCTGAATCGCGTGGAATGAAAACTTCTGACGAGAAAAAAGGTGAAGGCAATGAGTCGTAAAAAGCTAATTCTGTTCTTGATGTTGATCTCTACTACATTCACCACAGGCTGTTGGGATAAAACAGAGTTAAACGAAATGGCCATCGTCTCGGCAGTTGGACTCGATAGAAATAAAGAAGGAAAGTTGGTGGGAACTTTCCAAATCATTAATCCAAGCAATGTAGCGGGAGCTCTTCAGGGCGGCGGCGGAACAAATCCACCGATATCCATTTATAGGGCGACAGGAGATAATGTGCTTGAACTGGATGGTATCGCTTCAACTAAAATCTCACGGGATATGTATTTTGCCCATGCCAACCTGATTGTCATAGGTGAGGAACTAGCAAAAGAAGAGGGCCTCAACGATATTTTCGACGCATTTGAGCGCTCACCGGAATTCAGGGCAACTACGAGGATCGTGATTGCCCGGGGTGTGAAAGCAAGGGATATTGTCGAAACGTTAACCGCAATCGATAAGGTATCTGCTGAGAAAATCATTAGGACGATTGAAATCACTGAAAAAATTCAGGGGAAAAATATTAGCGTTAATCTCCAAGAAGTGATTAAGAATCTGCTTAGTACCGGGAAAGAACCGATAATAAGTGGTTTTACCGTGAAAGGAAACAGAGGTAAAGAAGATAAAATGGAGAATACCCAGTCTTCGGATATTGAGGCAAACCCTAATGCAGCGGGAATTGGTGTTTTTAAAGATGGAAAATTGATTGACTGGCTGGATGGCGATATGGCAATAGGGTCAATGTGGGTATTGGATAGGATCGAAAATACCCATTTAAACATTGATTGGGAGGGTAAAAAAGACGCAATCACCTATTCGGTTATTCGCCAAAAAACCAACGTCGGAGCAAAATTGGTAAACGGCAAACCGAAAATATCGATAAAGGTCCGTGCAGAAGGAGATATCCGGGAGGTGAATGTTCCTGTGAATCTAACCGATACGCATGTTCTGATTGATATTGAAAAGAAGTTAGCGAAAGAATTGAAGAAGAAGATGGAAGATGCGATCGTTCGGGCACAAAAAAATAAATCCGATATTTTTGGCTTTGGTGAAATCATGCACGAAAACCACCCTAAAGAATGGAAGAAAATCGAAAAAAACTGGGACGATGTTTCTTTTCCTAAGCTCGAAGTAGATGTGCAGGTAGAGACTTTCATTCGCCGTACTGGATTACGTAATAAGCCGTATCTTTCGAATTTAAAAAAGAAAGATCAATAATGGAAAGGAAGTGGCATCCTCATGGAAAAGGCAAAAATCAGCGGTTACCAGCTGTTCGTCCTTATTTTCCTGTTTGAGATGGGCAGTGCACTTTTGGTTCCGCTTGCAGGTGAAGCCAAGCAGGCTGCTTGGCTAGTCATCCTTATTGCGATGATAGGCGGATTTTTATTATTTTTCATTTATTATGGCCTTTTTCAATACTACCCTGATCAGCTGTTAACAGAGTTTGTAAAACATCTATTGGGGAATTTTCTAGGCAAGATCGTAGCTTTTCTATACATCCTTTATTTCATCTATCTTGCTGCAAGGGTGCTGAGGGATTTCGGAGATACCCTGCTTACTTTTGCCTATCCTCATATTCCGTTATTTTTTGCGAACGCTGTATTCATTTTAGTCGTGGTGTATACGGTCCGTAAAGGGATAGAAGTATTGGCGAGGACGGGGGAACTATTCTTTGTCTTGGAGAATTTACTTTTAATGACCTTCATGCTTCTAATTATTGCTTCTGGCATGATCCATTTAAACAACTTAAAACCCATTTTTGAAATCAGCGGGACAGAGATGTTGAAAATGGGTTTCACGAAAACCGTATTCTTTCCATTTGGCGAGGTCATAGTGTTTTTAATGATTTTTCCTTATTTGAATGAACCTCAGCGATTGAAAAAAATTGGAATAGGGAGCTTGGCGACAAGCGGTATTTTTCTCGCGGTAATAATGGCCGTGAATATTGCTGTACTTGGTGTGGACCTTACAACACGTTCGCAATACCCTCTTCTTACCCTCATTCAGTCCATAGAGGTCGCTGGCTTTATTGAACGTCTCGATGTGTACTTCTTGTTTTTGTTGATGATTGGCGGGTTCATCAAGTTAAGTGTATTTACTTATGTAGCGGTAGCGGGTACGGCGAATGTTTTCAATGTTAAACAGCCCTCCAGACTTGCTTACCCTGTTGGCATGATCATTTTATTGATTTCGATCATTATATCAAGCAGCTATACGGAACATATCTATGAAGGGCTAGGTGCCGTACCACATTACATCCATCTGCCATTTCAAGTGATTATCCCATTGCTTCTCTTGATCATTGCCTTTTTTAAGAATCGAAAAAAAGGAAAACAAGCACCAAAATAAGTTCCTAAAAGGTGGAATTGATGTGAAATGAAAATCTTTGGTATTACAGTTTTGATCCTAGCCCCTTTAGTGGTCTTAACTTTAGGTATGGATATATTAATGGGATTTGATTTGGATAATTCAATCAAGCACGCCTTTAACCCATTTTTGGTGAAGGACCCAGCTGAATTTATCCTTTTTCTCATTCTTCTTGTACTCCTTTTGTTCAGCTTCTTTTATCGAAAAAAGAAGAAAGGCAACACCAAAGGACAACAATGAGCCGCAAATTCCCGGTGCTGAAATAGAGATGAACTCCGAATATGGGAGTTTGTCTTTTTGCTTTTTTACAACCCCGTAAACCCATTTCATAGTAGAATGATAAAATGAGCTTATTTTTCAGCGGAATGTAAAATCACTCAACAAAAAACCTCGGAAGGAGGACGGCAATTTGGATATCAAATTGAATCAAAAAATCATAAAAGACATGTGCGGGGCCGTCTCCTTCAAAAGAGGGGAAGCTTTTCATCGTGCCAATAAAGTGACATTTGAAAGTTACCGTCCTGATGGTTGTGAAGCAACGGTTAAAGGAAAGGAAGACTTCTATGTCACGATAGAAGTGGATGCTGTCGGCGGATTTCAGACGAAATGCAGCTGTCCTACGCTTGCTTCCTTCCCAAGGGATTGCCAGCATATTGCAGCCGTCCTGCTGTCGGTTTACGACCATCAGCGAGATGGAACGATCCCTGAGGGCCTAAATGCAGACAGTACTGATGCTTCAGCCAATAAGAAGTTGTCAGAAGGCTTGCTGACCCTTTTCAATAATCAGCCTGTACGCAAAAGGGGTCATCAGCGCCACTTTGAAAAAAGAAAGATGCTTGAAGCGGAATTTACGTGTAAACCAGTATGGATGGGAACGGATCAATATATGTTAGGACTGGAAATGAAAATCGGTTCTTTCAATGTGGCGAATGTCCGGGATTTCCTGAAGCGAGTTAAAGAAGGAAAGCCTGCCCAAGTGTCCCGTTCATTTATATATGACCCGGTGCTGCATTGTTTTCAGAATGAAAATGATATCGTGCTTCAGGAGCTCATTACAGTGATATCGGATGAAAAAGTCTATGTTGACGCCCTGACGGATAAATCCGAATACACATTGGACAATCACTTATTACTTTTGCCTCCATCTTCTTTTCGAAGGCTTGTCCCCATCCTTGAAGTAGCTCCATCGGTGAAGCTTGCCTATGGTGGTCTTACATTCAATGGCTTTCGTTTATCAAACGGACCGCTTCCTTTACAGTTTGACTTTACCGAAAGCGAGGTCAAAGGTTATCAACTGAATATTAAAAGGCTGCACGAGATGATCGTCATGAATGCATACACATTGGTCCTATTTGAAGGGGAATTGGTTCAGCTCGAAAATGAGGATTTCCAACGCCTTTCAGAGTTAAAGCAAATGATGGAGGATTCGGGGATGAATCAAATTCCAATCCATCATGACCAGCTTGAATTATTCATGGACAAAGTGGTACCAGGTTTGAAAAGACTGGGTGAAGTACATATAGCAAGATCCATTACTGAATTGTTTTTGAAAATACCGCTGGTTGCGAAGCTATACTTGGATCGTGTAAAAAACAAGCTGCTTGCGGGGCTGGAGTTCCATTATGATAATATCGTGATCAACCCTTTGGAAAAACAGGAATCCAAGGTGATAAGGGATGTAGAGAAGGAGGCGGAGATACTAAAGCTGATGGAGGATAGCCAGTTTGCCAAGACGGACGGCGGCTATTTCTTGCATAACGAAGAGTTGGAGTATGAGTTTTTGTATCACATCGTTCCAAAACTCCAGAAGCTGGTACAAATCTATGCCACGACCGCTGTAAGAAACCGAATTTCCCGTGGGAATGCTGCACCGCGCATTAGGGTGAAAATTAAAAAGGAACGTACTAATTGGCTCGAATTCAAATTTGAAATGGATGATATCCCAGATAAACAAATACGTGAAGTCTTAGCAGCGCTTGAAGAAAAAAGGAAATACTATCGTTTAAGGAATGGATCGCTGCTTTCCCTGGAAACAAGGGAATACGAGGAAATCAATCGTTTTCTTAATGCACTGCCCGTACAGGATGAAGACTGGGAAAGCAGGCTGAACATGCCAATCGTAAAAGGGCTGCAGCTCCTTGATTCCGTTAATGACAGCCAGACATTCACAATGGAAGAATCCTTCCGGCAGTTTTTGGATAACATCAGGAATCCGGGCGCCTTGGAGTTCGTGGTGCCAAATAGTCTGGACCCGATTTTGCGCGAGTATCAAAAAAACGGCTACAAATGGATGAAAATACTTGCCCAATATGGTTTTGGCGGGATTCTTGCTGATGATATGGGTCTGGGAAAAACATTGCAAAGCATCACGTTCATTTTATCCGAGTTACCTGACATCCGTAAGAAGAGGATTCCGGCGCTTATTGTCTGCCCATCATCATTGACCTACAATTGGCTGAGTGAATTCACTAAATTCGCTCCTGATATCCAGGCCGTCGTCGTGGATGGCGACAAGACGGAAAGGACGAAGCTGCTTAAGGAAGTGGGTGACGTGGATGTAGTGATCACCTCTTATCCATTGCTCCGGAAAGACATCACGTCGTTTGAAAAAGAGGACTTCCATACGGTGTTCTTCGATGAAGCCCAGGCCTTTAAGAACCCAGTGACACAAACGGCACGAGCGGCCAAGAAGATAAAAGCGGCACATCGCTTCGCGTTGACTGGTACGCCCATCGAGAATTCACTAGAAGAGCTCTGGTCCCTTTTCCACGTCGTATTCCCTGAACTATTCATGGGGTTAAAGGAGTACAGCAACCTCTCAAGGAAGCAGATTTCCCGCAGGATCCGTCCATTTTTGCTGCGGAGAATGAAAGAGGACGTACTGGTGGAACTACCGGAAAAAATCGAGTCGCTGGAATCGATGGAACTGCTCCCTGATCAAAAGAAACTGTACGGCGCCTATCTGGCAAAGCTGCGGCATGATACGCTGAAACACCTGGACAAGGACACCCTCCGGAAAAATCGGATCAGGATCCTCGCAGGCTTGACCCGGCTTCGGCAAATATGCTGTCACCCCGCCTTGTTTGTGGACGGATATAAAGGCAGTTCAGCAAAATATGAGCAACTGATGCAAATTGTCGAGGAATCGAAGCATTCTGGAAGACGGGTGCTGATTTTCTCGCAATTTACAAAAATGCTTCAAATTATCGGCAGGGATTTGGCCATGAAAGGACAACCCTTTTTCTACCTGGATGGACAAACTCCATCAAAGGAACGTGTTGAAATCTGCAATCGGTTTAATGCAGGAGAACGGGATATATTCCTCATTTCATTGAAAGCGGGCGGTACGGGTCTCAATCTGACGGGTGCCGATACAGTCATTCTATATGATCTTTGGTGGAATCCGGCAGTTGAAGAACAAGCAGCGGACCGTGCCCATCGAATGGGGCAGAAGAATGAGGTTCAAGTCATCAAACTTATTGCCCGCGGCACAATCGAAGAGAAAATGAATGAACTTCAAGAGAAAAAGAGACACCTTATTGAAGAAATCATCGACCCTGGGGACAAGTCGCCGACTGCCCTTACTGAAGAGGATATCAGGGAAATCCTGATGATATAAGGAGGGGGATACGGTTACGCAAGTCAGTAGACAGGAACAATTTATGAATTGAATAGTTTAGTCATGGAGCATTTCTTTGTAATGAGGAATGCTTTTTTTCTTTTTTAAAAAGAAAAGGATATTTAGATAACAATAATAATATAATAAAAAACAACAATGTTTTATTGTAAAACGATAAATCGTATGTTAAATTAAATTGACAATAAATAATTGAGGTGCTTTTTATGAAACTAGGAACAACACTCTTTTTAAAGATAGCTGTTATTTTTATTGGAATTCCGGTTCTTGCATTGTGCATCTTTTTTGTGCCTGAGATAGCGAACTTTGCAGCAGAATTATATCCGGATATGACTTATTTGAAATATCTTGTTTTTCTCGATTTGTATGCATCGGCGATACCTTTTTACTTTGCTCTATATCAAGCCTTTAAACTTTTAAGCTATATTGACAAGAACAAAGCTTTCTCGGAATTATCTGTAAGAGCTTTAAAGACTATAAAAAATTGTGCAATCACAATCAGTGGCTTGTATGTGTTAGGCATGCCGCTCTTTTATCTCATAGCGGATATGGATGATGCCCCTGGTATCATATTGATCGGAATGGTCGTCATTTTTGCTTCAATGGTGATTGCAGTCTTTGCTGCTGTTCTTCAAAGGCTTTTACAAGAAGCCATCGATATAAAATCAGAAAATGACTTAATAGTCTGAGGTGAATAACTTGGCGATTATAATCAATATTGATGTGATGCTGGCTAAAAGGAAAATGAGTGTTACAGAACTTTCCGAGAGGGTTGGAGTAACGATGGCCAATCTTTCCATCTTGAAAAACGGTAAGGCAAAAGCGATTCGATTAACAACTTTAGAGGCGATTTGTAAAGCTTTAGAATGTCAACCCGGAGATATTTTAGAATACCGAAAGGATGGAGACACCCAAGATTAAAAAAGTGGAAGAAAAGAAAGATTTCATCAAAGGAGAGTTACTCATGAATTTAACCATTAAAAAAATGGAGGCGCCAATCATGAGAGCACTGAAACAACTCGTTCGTTTTGGTTGGGAGCAGGCTTTATCATGCTTGTTTCCTGCCGTTATTTTTGCCTCTTTGGCTATTACAAAATTCATACCGCTTCCCTTCCTGCCGCGGTATGACTGGCTGCTCATCATCTGCCTTCTGATGCAGTGGTGGATGGTGCGTTCCGGGCTTGAAACAAAGGATGAACTAAAGGTTATCACATTGTTCCACCTTATTGGACTTACTCTTGAACTTTTCAAGGTACATATGGGCTCCTGGGCTTATCCAGAGGAAGGATATTTCAAAATTTTTGGAGTGCCTCTGTATAGCGGATTCATGTACGCAAGTGTAGCGAGCTATCTTTGCCAGGCGTGGAGGAGGTTAAAGGTTGAACTGGTCAAGTGGCCACCGTTTTTGGCCGTTGTATCTCTTGCCGCTGCGATTTATTTGAATTTTTTCACCCACCATTATTGGATTGATGTTCGTTGGTGGTTATCTGGACTTGTCATCATCGTCTTTTGGCGATCATGGGTCACATACGAGGTTGGCGGAACTCGTTATCGTATGCCAATCGCACTTTCATTCGTTCTCATCGGATTTTTTATATGGATAGCCGAAAATATCGCAACGTTCTTTGGAGCTTGGGAATATCCAAACCAAACCGATGCATGGAGTCTCGTTCATCTAGGAAAGGTAAGTTCATGGCTCTTATTAGTGATTGTTAGCTTTCTTATAGTAGCGACGCTAAAACAGGTTAAGGGGAAAGATTCCACTAAGATGGATGCAAGTCAATTTTTATAAAGGGAAATTCGGCGTTCGCTTGAAAAAATCTTCTTAATTCAAATTAGGTGAAAAGACGGCACATAATGGACATATATGTGTCGTCTTTGATTTTCTAAGCTTTTATAAAGAATTGTGGTGTCAAACTCCTTTTATTCTTCTGTATTTCTACAAAAGATCACCATCACTCATTCCTATGAAACAAGCTTTAATCCCACTGCTGCGCCAAGGACCATGGCTATAAAAATGACCCTTCGCCAATCTTTGGATTCCCCGTATAGGAGCATCCCGATTATCGCTCCGCCTGATGCGCCGATCCCTGTCCAGATAGCATAAGCCGTCCCCATCGGCAAGGTTTGCATGGCATAAGCAAGAAATAGGAAACTTGCTCCGAATCCGATGAATAACAGCAGCAAGGCTTGCCAATTACGGTCTTTGTGCAATTTATTTATCATCGCAACCCCAAACATTTCAAATAGCCCCGCTAAGATTAAAGAGACCCAAGCCATTAAGATTCCTCCCCTTTCTCAGCCTTATCATCAGTCACTAGTTTCAAGCCGATCACTCCTGATAATAAGAGGAGGATCAATAGCGTTTTGCTCAGCTTGAAGGATTCCCCAAAGAAAATGATTTCGGAAAAAACGGTCCCGGCCGTCCCCATACCGACAAAAACGGCATATACCGTTCCGACAGGAAGCTTCCTGCCAGCCATTATCATCAAATAAAAACTGATGATGATTGAAATGACCGTTCCAGACCAAGTCCAAAAGTCATCTGCATGTTTTAAGCCAACCACCCAAAATACTTCAAAAAAAGCTGCAATGAATACCTTAATCCAGTTTGTGCTCATGAAATACCGCACCTCCGATTTTATTCTTTACCAAAAAAACAAAAAAAGCCCAAGAGATAACCGTTAAACAGTTTCTCCCAGGCTTTTATCCTTCCGTGGCACAGCATGCTGTGAGTTTTCTCTCGGACCAGACCAGCAATGGACGCACTGCGGAACCCTAGAAAACCTTTGACATATGCAATTACCTTTCATTATACATACTTTTTGAACTTACTCAAGGTAAAAGTTAGTGAAAAAAATGGATGGTGAGCTTTTTGCCGCACTAAAAAATCATCAATTTATCATGACCTGTCAATGCAAAAAAAGAACATAGTCAGGTTCTGTTTTCAGGTCAAAAAAGCCCCGATAAGATTTCGGGGCTTTTTTTGACTTGCTATTTAGGCACTCACTATCCGTTTCCGGGATGGACCTTCTTTTTTATGTGATACATAGCTATGCAGGATCATTCCTATGATGACGATAAAGATGCCGAACCACGATAACGGAGAAGGAATCGGTAAAGATAGGAACAGTAATTCGCCAGCCAGTGCAAAAAGGACCTCCATCGATTGTGTAGCTTCAACCGAAGCTAATTTCTGCATATTTCCGCTTACCAAATCGGTCGCCTTGAAAAAAAGGACCGTGGCGATGACTCCAGAAAATAGTGCTACCAAAAGGGATTGGAAACTTTGCATCTTCGTCGGCGCCCCCACTGTAAAGAAACCGTACAATGAAAGCAGAAACCAGAATGGCAGACTCGCCAAAGTCATTCCCAATACCCGCTGATAAGCATCCAAACGTCCTTCGGATACTTCCATCATTTTGCGATTTCCCAAAGGGTATGCAAACGAGGCGATGACGATTGGAATCACTCCCAGCCAAAGATCGGCCATTGAAATGTGCTTGGTGTGTTCCAGCTGCATCAGGATGATTCCAAGCAGGATGATCATGGACATGAGGAGGCCTTTCACAGAAACCTTTCCTCTTTGCCTTTCGAGCCCATCTTTCGTTTGGACATTCTCAAAAAACAGCGGCGCAAGTAATGCACCCGAAATGATCGTGATTTGCCAAGTGCCGGCAATTAGCCAGCCAGGTGAGTAGGCGGATGCAAAGCATAAAGGAGCATAAAATAACCCAAAACCGACAAAACTCCAAAGCAGCCAAGGACCCGGCTTTTCTCTCATCACTCGTAAAAGAGGGCGCAGATTTTTTCTGCTTAACACGATACACAACAGAAAAGGCACCATAAAGATATAACGCAGCGAAGCACTCCATATCCAACTTCCGCCAGACAACTCCATGGCCTGATTTAAAACAAACGTAAATGCAAAAAAGAAAGCGGAACAAATACCTAATATAATCGGACGCAATTGACTCACCTCAATCTGTTTTATGAGTCAATAAGACTCTGGAAGCATGGCAATCGTTTCGGCTTTCTGAAAAAATTTCCAGAAATATCCACTGTGTCAAAATTGGAATGAATTTTCGGAATATTATAAGCGATCAATTTAAATTGTCCTTCAAAAGCAATAGAAAATCAACAGGATTCTTTTAAGCTAGTGAAATTCCTTCTCTATGATTCGACATGGAATGGCTTTTGGAGTTAAATAAAGACGTTTCCATTTTACTATTTCATTTAACAAAATGTACCAACAAAAAAAGCGAGAAACGTTGTTATGACACGGATTATGAAGGGATTACTAATATTTTATATAAAAATCATATAGAGGCAGATAATATATGAAGATACGAGAATTGACGAATATGGTAGGGAGTGGTATCTTTATAAAAGTGCAAATAATGTCGAATGGTGACGAAATATTAAATGCAACATTCGCAAGAAAGTTAGTGGGGTAAATTAAATGAAATCTACAGGTATTGTACGTAAAGTTGACGAATTAGGACGGGTAGTCATTCCGATTGAACTGCGCCGAACATTAGGAATTAATGAAAAAGACGCTCTGGAGATTTATGTAGAACAAGAGCGTATCATCCTTCAAAAATATAAACCAAACATGACTTGCCAGGTTACAGGTGAAGTTTCCGATGACAATATGAAACTTGCTGACGGTAAATTAATACTTAGCCCTGAAGGTGCCGAACTTCTAATTAAAGAAATTCAAGCCAGCATGGAAACTGCTAAATAATTAATATACTAGATAAATAGCATCCAAGTGTAGGGAAGGTTTTCCCTACACTTTTTTATATTAAATGGTGAAATAATAAAAATGATTCGATTCACGGACGAAACCAATTTTTTCATAAAGTTTCTGTGCGTTTACATTATCCTTGCCTGTCTCCAGTGAAACCCCTTTGGCACCTGTTTCGTGTGCAAATGTGATGGCCGCGTTCAATAACTCCTCACCAAATCCCTTTTTGCGGGCGGACTCCTTCACGAATAAATCATTCAATACCCATGACCGCATCATACTCACAGATGAAAAGGAAGGATATAATTGTACAAAACCAATAGGATTTCCTTCATCATAGGCCATAAAAACCACAGACTCCCCATTTGTCAGCCTTTCCCTTAAAAACTCCCTTGCACGAACAGCATCGGATGCTTGCTCATAAAACACTCTGTATAAATCAAAAAGTTCGGTCAGTGATTCCAGCTCATGTAATGTAGCCTTCTGTATGCTCATAAATGGCTCCTCCTAATGGTTTAATACCCCTAATTTACCATTTGTTTAAACTATCCGACAAATTCAGGACCACATTTCCAGCGACAAAAATCAGGATGGAGCTCAAAAAGGCGCCATCCTACATGAACAAGGCTATTAAACCCAAGTTGGGCAGCAAACTCAAGGATGATAAGCGTTTACTCATAGAATGCAGCAGCAAACTCATGAATTATAAGCGATACTCGTGAAATTAGAGTAAATACTCGTGAGTTTGTCTAATTTACTCGTGAAATTAGAGTAAATACTCGTGAATTAAGCCGATTCACTCGTGAAAGGAGCATAACTCATAGAATGCAGCAGCAAACTCATGAATTATAAGCGTTTACTCGTGAGTTTAGAGCAAATACTCGTGAGTTTGTGCAATTTACTCGTGAAATTGGAACAAATACTCGTGAATTAAGCCGATTTACTCGTGAAAGGAGCATCTTCAAAGTGGGCCCTTAAATCACTAACTAAATCCTTCATTACTCGAGTGGTTTAGCTTCTAAACCGCCTGTGTTAAGGATGTGAACCTTTACGTTTATATCATGTAGTGAATCCTTATCTAAGTAATCCTTCGGCTCATTTAAATGATTCTTTTGCCAGTATTTTGTCTCTTTGATATAAAGGATTTTTCCTAAGTTTAAAGGGTCTGCGTTCTTTTGAATCCCTGTCATGAATGTTGATTGGATTTCTTTTTTTATTTGGCTTTCGAATTTTCGTTTTATTTTAGTGATATCCATTTGGGTATCAAGCCCCAGAATTTTACCTGATACGTCAACGTCAATATCGAATTTGTACTTTCCGTCCTTGAGAACAGGCTTTATTTGATGATGCGGATGGGAGAAAGATGCATAGATGTCTTGCTTATTCATGTTAATGTTTACGGGAGTTTTGTTGGTCCTTTTAGTGAGCCAGCGTATGCCGTTCAGTTCCTTTTCAGAGAACCAGGGCTGGGATACTTTATAATAAATGACATAAGCACCATCCATATAGATGCTTTTTCTTTTTTCATCTTTTTCTTTCCATACTTTATCGTTCCAGGAAATGGAGGGTAAGATGGTTGTAGATGCTTTTTCCCGTTGATTGGAATAATACCTTTGGACCGTAATGGGCTCGATGTATGATCTGTTCCGATAGACATCTTCTGGTAAAAATAATGTCGTGTATAAAGGTGACAAATTAAAATAACCGTTAATGGAGAAAAGATCATCCATTGAACTTTTTGTGGCAAAAATATTGGCTGAGTACCTAAGTAATTGGTTTCTGTATATATAATCCACTATTTCGGCACTTTGCTGCTTCAACACATTTTCACTGATAACAAAAGTGGAAACATGCCCGATATAGAGGGCCTGTTGAGTATTGTGCATTAGGTTATTAACAGCGATTGAGATGGAACTGCCTTTTTGTTTTCCGACATATACGGGAGGGTTTTGCGAAGGCTTTGCCTCCGTTTTAGCTACCGCGGCGAAGTCTACAAGTTGCGTATATACAATGTAGTCCCCATCTTTGAAATCTATCCCGATGGCTGTTATATAATGAAAGTCCTGGATCGTTTTTTCATCCCAGCAGCCTGAAAGTAAAAGGAATAGAGGGATGGTTAATAATATTTTGCAGATGCGGAACATGGTCTTACTGCCCCTTTCTGGTCTTATCATTAGCGGCCAAGGATCGTTTTCTCATGGAATTCCATGGCCTCATTATGAATGAATCCAGTAGTTTAGTGAATCTTGGCGGGTTCATTCCGCCAATATATGAAACTCCGAATGAATCAAGCCTGGATAATAAAGTGACAATGGAAAGGAAACCGATTATCGTGCCGTAAATTCCATAAATGCAGCTTAGCAACAGCACAAACATACGCAGAATCGTTACGGCACCTGTTAATGATTGGTTAACAAGAGTATAAGATGCGACAGAGGTTAGCGACAGAGGTTACGGCAGTAACCACAAGCATGGTTTGTGAGGTCAGTCCTGCCCTTATCGCGGCATCACCGACAATGAGTCCGCCTACAACGGCAACTGTTTGCCCAACCGCTTTAGGTAACCTGACTCCGGATTCTCGAAATAATTCAAATAAAATGAGCATGAGAATGAATTCCATGGTGGCGGATAAGGGAAGTCCAAGCCTTGAAAGTGTGATGGTGGCCAATAACGGGAACGGCACCTGTTCAATATTGAAAGCGGAAATGGATATCCAAAATCCCGGCAATAAAACGGTAATGCCAAGCCCCATAAAGCGAAGCAGTCGCTCAAGGCTTACAAATAGATAAGGAAGATTCGAATCTTCTGCTGTTTTTATTTGCAATAATAATGTAGAAGGAGCCACGATTATTGTTGGCATTCCGTCCACGATTAGAATGAATCTTCCTTGATTGAGTGCTTCCACTACAAAGTCGGGGCGACTTGTATAATGAGTGAGTGGAAATATACTAAATTTACTGTTTGTGATCAATTCCTCCAATTGTTGGCTGCTCACCAATATATCAATATTTAAGGAGTTAATCTTGGACCTCACATTTTTGACCAGTTCTTTATCAATGATGTCATCCATATACATCAGTGCGACTTTCGTTTGACTGCGCCTGCCGACGATAAAGTCTTCATAGGCAAGCGATTTTGTTTTTAGCCGCTTTCTGATTAAAGCGGTATTCATGGATAAATCCTCGACAAATCCATCTCTTGGTCCTCTTACAGAGACCTCGAAGGAAGACTCCTCAGGCTGCCTGTTCGGAACATTGGACAAATTTATTGAAAATAACTTTTGGGTTGATGGAATGAATAATAAGGCGTTCCCGGAGAAAATCAGCTGTTGGACGCTATTGAATTCACTATCAATCGTCACTTTCTTCAAATCTATCAATGGTTTTAGCTTGTTGATCACTTCTTCTTCATCGATTCTCTCATCCAATTCCATCATTTTGTTTAACTTTTCCAAAATCCCTTCGTTCAGTAAACTGATATCGACCATACCCGAGCAATAAAAGATATGGACAGGAATGGGTCTTTCGGTTTCTCCGATATAAATCGTGTCAAATATGATATCCGAGCTTGAACTGAATAACTCCCGAAATGTCTCCTCCTTTAATTCAGGCTGGGTTGGTTCATTTTTGGATCGTTTCATTCTCATGTCGTTTCCCCTCCTTAGATCTAATGAACGTGCCGATAAACAAAAAGGCGGACAAAAGTAATAGGAAATAAAAAGCGCCAGGATAATAAAAGGTTTGGGTCACATGCAAAAACTTGAAATTACTGAATGGTACGATGGAGATGACGACCATGAGAAAGCCGACAGCGAAAAGAATTCCTACCTTCATTTTTTTCGTTTTCCTATTAAAAAAGACTTCAGTTATTAAGAATAATGCCAGTGAAACACGGATATAGGCACCAGCAAGCCATTGATAAATGGAAAAGAAATCTGTATGTTCGATATATTTTCCAATAGTCAGCAGCCGCCACTGTTCATAGGCAGGGTACCTCATGGCTTCGGCTAAGGTCGGGCCGAATTCAGCGAGTGCTGCTGTTAATGGACCTAGAAGTAGAAATACTAAACCGAGGCATATGAAAACCAATACTTTCAGACTGATTTTATCAGTAAGCTTTTCTTGGAAAAAAGCGATTAAAATCAGTTCGGCAAGACCATAACCAGAATACTGCAGGGCCTTAACGCCATGAAAATAACCATTCTCGAAAAGGGGAAAGAGGTGGCTATAGTCTTTAGTCGGCATATTTCCGGTCGCCACGAAAATGCCAAGAATGATGACTATTGGCAATAATACAGAAGAGCAAATGGCGATGGAGCGCATACCTGAATGGGCAAGGAAGATGCATAGCAGTGTAAACGGAATGATAATCGCTAAACTTGGGGTTTCAAAAAGAAAGCTTGTCGTGATCCAATCAATCGTTTCTTTGGTTGTTGCCAATACAAGGCTGATCAGATAAATCACGATAAAGAATAAAACGATATTTTTAATAGGTTTCCCAAATCTATTTTCAAGCCAATCCATAATGGATTGATTATTCATATTCTTAATTATCCTCGATAATATGTAGACCCAAATCGGTATCAATCCAATCATAAGGATAGAAAAAAACCAAGAATCCCTTCCGCCGGTGGATAGAAGGAAAGGGATCATAATAACGTGATTAAGAAGGCCGATTGATAAAAAGAAGATGCTAAGGGTTTGTATCGAACTGATTTTCTTCAAGATGATCCTATCCCCATTTCCATTGTTTAAAGATTGGATTGATGTAAATGCCATTCTTTTGTTATGGTTGCTAAATATGGAAATAGTATACGTGATAATGATTGGATTAATATTCCTGATGATTAATGAAAGCATGTGCAGGCTTGCAAAACAAAGAATTGCTGGTAAACAGGATTTGTCTCAATCAATAAAGAATATAGAATATATACTGGATGCTATTTTTATTGAACATCAGGGGGAATGAAGATGGATTTAAGATACCCGGTTGGAAAGTTTCAGTTTGACGGGAAAATTTCAAGTGATGTAGCCGAGGGGTGGATTAACGAGATTGAAGCTTTGCCTCGGATGCTACGGGAAGCGGTATGTAACATGGATGATGAAAGGCTTGATACAGCTTATCGGTCTGGAGGATGGACGGTCCGCCAGGTGGTGCATCATGTTGCCGATAGTCATATGAATGCGTATATTCGCTTCAAATTGGCCCTTACGGAAGAAAGTCCGGTCATTAAACCGTACGAAGAGGCGCAATGGGCAGGGCTGCCTGATTATGATTTGCCGATTGAAGTTTCTCTATCACTAATCGAAAGTTTACATATCCGGATGTGCAAACTTTTATCGGGTCTTCATGCAGACGACATGGGACGAACATTCATCCATCCTGATTCAGGAGAGGTGACGGTCGGTGAAAATATAGGCATTTATGCATGGCATGGACGCCATCATCTGGCCCATATTACTTCTTTATCAAAGCGCCAGGGATGGTGAATATGATTGTATCACCTGAAAGGTTGTGATTACTGTGAATGCTGAGTTGAAAATCGAACAATTAACATCACTCCGCGACCGCATTAATGAACTTACGGAACTTTTGATGCAGGTGGTGGAAGATGGCGCGTCCATTGGTTTTTTACCCCCCATGAAACGGTCTGAGGCTATTGATTACTGGGGCGGCGCCCTAAACCCTGATGTGATTCTGTTTGTCGCTAAATTACAGGGTGAGATTGTTGGGAGCGTACAGTTACATTTATGTTCAAAGCAAAACGGCGGCCATCGTGCGGAAATCGCAAAATTAATGACGCATACTCGTTATAGGCGAAATGGAATAGGACGTTCACTCATGCTAGAGGCTGAGAAGAGGGCCAAGCAGGAGGGAAGGGCATTATTGGTCTTGGATACAAGGGAAGGAGATCCTTCTAACTCCCTTTATACTTCATTGGGATATATACAGGCAGGCAGGATTCCTGATTATGCGAAATCTGCAAATGGTGAATTCCATCCAACCATTTTTTATTATAAAAAAAACGAATTGAATGGGGGAATGTATATGCAAGCTGTAATCAAAAAACAGGGTAACGGGATTATTGCAAGATTCGAACGCCTGCTCAATCATTCGGTGGAAAAGGTATGGAGTGCTTTAACGGAGAATGATAAAGTGGAAAAGTGGATGTCCAACCTGGAAATGAAGGACCTTCGAAAAGACGGGACCATAAAATTCAATTTCAATGATGGGTCAGGGGAATCTTTTGATATGAAAATAAGGGATTTCCGGGAATCTGCCGTTTTAGATTTTGATTGGGGTGACGGCTGGGTTCGTTTCGAGGTATCCCCTGAAAAGGATGGGTGCTCATTAGTATTGAAAGAATCCATCACGCCAGTTAATGATCATACATCAAAGGATTTGGCAGGCTGGCATGTTTGCCTCGATATGTTGAGTGATTTACTTAATGGTCATCATCAGGACTTCCCGATGGATGAATGGGAAAAATGGCATAAGGAATATACGGCCGCCATCGAACGACTTGATGGATGAATGGAATGCAAGTGAATAAATAAAACCGAAGTGATGCTACTGATATGAAGGAAGTTTTTTTGTTGATATACCAGCTGGTCCAGTGGCTACAAAAAACATTCAAGCCATCATCCAAAGCATTCTGTCGGATACAGAGGAATTGCTGAAAACGACCAATGAAACGAATCAAATCAGCAAGGATCAGAAAAATGCCTTTAATCACGGTAAGTGAAGCCATGAAAGAGCTGGAGGATTCCGCAGGAGGATATCCAATTCAATTCAGGAAGAAACAAGATCCATTGAAAGCATCAATCAACAAAAAGAAACGGTAATTAAAGTGATAGAAGAAATCACCGCCGTATCACAGCAAACGACAGCTTCATCCAATGAACTTGCCCAATATACACAGCAGCTTACACAGTTAATAAATGATTTGGAGGATACGCTGGGGGGAATTCCAGATAAAGAATTAGAGGAACTGAAAACATAAGCGTTGCAAAGGGGAGGCCACTAAAGTGGTTTTCCCTTTTTTTTATTAGATTGCCATATTACCATTCTGTAGGGACTTAACCATGATTCCTTGAACGGGCATCTCTCTTTAGTGGATAAAATCACTAGAGGTACAAAAGTACAATTTAGAGGGACTAGACAAGAATCCATGCTTATTTTACTAAGGGGAATAATATATAGGAATCGGACAAGTAGGGTCCAATGGCTCAAGGCCCAAAAAAGGGGAGAACAACATGCATTTCGAAATTGGAATGACTATTTTTGTGTTCGTCACGACAATGATAGTTATATTATGGAGACCAGGAGGTATCAATGAAGCATGGCCAGCTTCAATCGGTGCAGTGATAATTTTACTGACTGGCACAGTATCCCATGGCGATATTTTGGATATCATCAATAAAATCGGGGGCGCATCGATCACCATCATGGCAACGATTGTCATGGCCGTAATCTTGGAAAGTTTCGGCTTTTTTCATTGGGCGGCTGCAAGGCTTGCCATCCTGGCTAGAGGATCGGGATACCGCCTGTATTGGTACATTCAATTATTGTGCTTTTTAATGACCTTGTTATTCAATAACGACGGCAGCATCATGATTACGACCCCCATCTTAATCTTGCTTCTGAAAAATCTCAGATTAAAACCGCATGAAGCCATCCCGTATCTTTTGAGTGGAGCATTGATTGCGACAGCTTCGAGTGCGCCTATTGGCGTGAGTAATATTGTTAATTTAATCGCTTTGAAAATTGTGCATATGACGCTTTATATGCATACTGCCATGATGTTTGTACCCGCAACTCTGGGGTTGATCTTTATGTCATGGTTGATGTTCATGGTGGTCAAGAAAAAATTGCCCAAGAAATTACCCAACATCTCTTACGACATAGAGGAAAGTTTCTTCACTAAGAATTTCCACCCCTTAAAGGGGAAAATGACGGTTGAAACAAAAAAGCAACGCACTAGATTCATGTTGAAGGTATTACTCTATGTGTTTGTGGTGCGCTGTTTACTCTTTGTCGCTTCTTATTTTTCCATTCCGATCGAATGGGTTGCAGTACTAGGGTCTTTATCTTTGCTGGTCTGGAGATGGTATCATTTACGGACCAATCCTGTCGATATTTTAAAAAAGACCCCTTGGAAAATCCTGATATTCGCATTCTCCATGTATGTCATCATTTATGGTCTCCATAATGTAGGGCTTACAGCCGTGCTCGTAGAGATATGTGAACCGATTGTAAACCGAGGGTTACTGAGTGCAAGTTTTATCATGGGAGGATTAGTTTCGATTCTATCAAACATCTTCAACAATCATCCAGCGCTAATGATAGGTACCATTACCTTAACTGAGATGGGACTTGATCCCATCACCTTAAAAACCATTTACCTCGCTAATATAATTGGTAGTGACATGGGATCATTGCTATTGCCCATCGGTACTCTTGCCTCACTGATCTGGATGCATATCCTGAAACAAAATAAAATGAAAATAAAGTGGAAAGATTATTTAAGCGTATCCCTGATAGTGATACCAATAACGACAGTGGTGACACTGCTCTTATTATTTTATTGGGTGCAAATGATTTTTAGCTGAATAACCCCCTAGGAGGAGATAGTAATGAGTGATGCGTTTGCATTACTGGGTAAACAGATTGATGTCCAAATCTCTGGAAAAAAAACGTTCAATGGAATTCTAACTGATCTGAGCACGGATATTCTTGTGTTGTTCAATGGACAGCAGTTTTTGTACATTCCTATGCTGCACGTCCATAGATTCAATCTGAGTACAGAGATAGATAACGAGATTAAAAATCCTATGGAGTCCCCCATGATGGAAGACATGGGGTCGATTTCCTATCGTAAAACGCTAATGAACGCAAAAGGGGTTTTTTCAGAAATCCATGTTGCTGGACATATTCCTTTACACGGCTATATCACCAATGTTTTCAATGATTATTTTGCATTCTACTCGCCTGTATATAAAATGATGTATGTCTCGCTGCATCACCTTAAATGGCTTACTCCGTACTATCAAAATGCTTCACCCTATACCCTCAGTAAAGAAAGTTTTCCCGTCAACCCTTCAAGTGTGCCAATGCTACGTTCTTTGGAAGACCAATTAAAGAAAAATGCAGGAAAGCTAGTAGTATTTGATGGGGGAGAGGACCCGATGAAAATCGGTAAGCTTAAAAAGGCGGAAAACAACTTGGTTGAGTTAACGACAGCCAATGGGGATCATGTGTTTTTGAAGCTTGCACATATTAAAACGGTGTACATGCCATAGTTTCATAGAAAAGAGGGGAAGGTCATTTAAGCTTTCCCCTTATTTTCTTCTGCTAGATGATGGGTGATACCAACGGATTCGGGTTCCTGATCAAAAATCCATCGCCATCGTAATCGTAATCAATTTCCGTTTGATCTGTAAAATGGGAGTCCGATGGGTCGAGCAACATTTTTATATCATGTAAAACGAGTATTTCCTCGTGCTCTTTTTTAGAGATTGCCAAGCTTAATGTATAGTTCATCTGGTTACAGCAAGGTCTGTTTATGCCAAACCTCAAATACGTTTCCCCTCCCAAACTATGCTGCATATCTTTAATTGCCTGCCGGGCTTTCTCTGTCATTTTTATCAAAATGTTCACTCCTATATCGTTATCCACTTCATAAATAGGGCAAGCCGTATATGCACGTCATGATCGGGCTTCCTCTAATCTAACTTTACCCATTCTGCATAAAAAAATAAAATCCTCTACGAATTCTTCGATTTCCAACTTTTCTCGGGTGGGGGTGTTTTATTGAATCAGACTGATGATTTTATGTAAAAAATAGGCTAAAGGTTTCATTCGGTTCGCCGATAATATTGTTGTCATGAGTATTAAGGCATATCCACTTGGGTGGATGATAGGATAGAAGGTTCATATGATGGGATTTAAAATATTTCAGCGTATAAAGGAAGGGTTAAAATGTTTAATCGAAAAATAAACTGTATGATACTTACATTGGTATTCATGGTTTGTTTCACTTTTTTACCTGGCTTAAAGGCCGAGGCTGCAGATCCTGTGCATACTGTAATCTCTGGCGAAACGGTAGAATCGATTGCCAGGACATATGATATATCGGCTGAGCAATTAATGAAAACGAATGGTTTACCGGATGATAAGTTATTTGCGGGCCAAAAGTTGACAATCATTCAAACGGCGTATACTCCTTCCATCTATCAATGGTCGGAGAGAGGAAAAAAAATTGCGAGATATGCGAAATCCTTTATAGGGTTTAATAAGACAGCTGGAGAGGAGACGCCTGAAAAAGGGTTTGATTCGAGCGGGTTGATTCATTGGGTGCTTTCCCAGCAAAATGTGCCGGTTGACCGTTTGACAGTAGATGGTTTTTATAAGCAAGGGATGGATACAGCCACTCCGAAAACCGGGGATATTATATTCTTTCTGGAAAAAGACAGCTTAAAGGTCGTGACCGCAGGTATTTATGTCGGCAAAAACCAATTTGTCTATTCTGGATATGGTACAGAAACGGTTCAGGTGAGATCCACTATAGAAGATTACTTTGTAAAATACCAAGTCGCGTACAAAACATACACGCCAAAAGGAGAGCATATCGTCCAAACGGGAGAAACGCTTAAAAGCATATCGGAGAATTACAGCATTTCCATGAGTACGATCAAAAGTCGTAACGCGTTAAGTACTGATGAGTTGATGCAAGGGCAGTATCTGCAACTATACAGCAACCCGTTGTATCCGTTTTATGTAAACGAGGAGGCTGCATATGATAAAGCATATGATGTCATCAAGTATGCATACACTTTACGCGGATTTCCCTATGTTTTCGGGGGAGAAGATCCGATGACCGGAATGGATTGCAGCGGCTTCATTTATTGGGTCATGAAGGAGCAGGGTCTTTCCGTAAAACGGGGTTCCGCAGCGGATTATTTCTCATTGGTGCCCAAAATCGAAAATCCAAAGGCAGGGGATTTAGTATTTTTTAGCGACACAGGAACAAGGATGGGTGTGACCCATGTAGGTATATATCTAGGTGATGGCCGTTTTCTCCATACAACGGAAAACGCAGGCGTTCATATCTCCAACCTTTCGTCAGGTTATTTTGCCGAGAAATTCGAAAGCTTCGGTCAAGTTGAAAGCCTTTTGGACTAAGAAGGTCATTCAACCTGTTTATATTCAAGAGTCGCTTTTTCAATGGCAGTAATGAACCGTTTAAAAAGATCACATGGATTGACCCTGTTCTTACGGGTAAAGTCATCACCTTTGAAAAAGCTTTTTCTAAGCTTTGTGGAAAGTTCCAATTGCACGCCTGCACCCGTCTTGGATGAGTTGGTGATGTTGTTTCCTTTCATGCCTGAAAGGCGCTGCGGTGCATGATCAGTTTGAAATCCAGCTTTGTTGAGGCATTGCTGAATAAGGTTCTTATAGGGTTCATTCCTACCGCCAATGTAAACCAGCGCATTATGTACGTCGTAGTGGCCATGGATCGTAAGGGTGGTCTGAGCGTTCGCTGCCATTGAAACGCCGCCCGGTTCATTGAACAAGCAGGATGTTATATGGAGGACCTGGTTACCCCTTGGTTTAAGACCTTCGAATAGATAGGTGCTGGCACAAAGTCTCTCTCCAAGTGCGGCTGCAATCTCGCTAGTTCCCGGTTCGATGTTCCCGCCGTGTATGGCTAGAATTGCGATATCAGGATTCCTGTGATGAACGATGATGCGGTAATCGAGGTCTTCTTGTTCATTTTGCTGCAGTTCAATAAAATCAGTATAGCTATTTTCTTTCATGGTTATCCTCCGTATCTGAAGCGATTTAATCTTCCATATCCGATGACGGCAAAAATAAAAAAAGCGGGGATACCCCCGCTTTTTTTATTCTTCGACAGTCGTATACTGTTCTATTTTCTTTTGCTCTTCGGGTGTTAAAGTTTCTGTCCGTTTAAAGATATTCATGGTCACAAGCAGGGCTGCTATTAGAAAAACGGGTATAACCCAGCTTGTTATTTTTTTTACGATATTCATATTCTACGTCCCCTTATCCAACGCTAAAATTCATATGATATTTAGAAAAGGAGGGGCTGGATTGCACTCTTATTGCTGAGCTTTCCAGCTTCCATTTCTTCTTTTATCCCCAGCTCCGGATACTTGTCCATTTTTCTCGTTTTTAACGAGTACTTGAACCCCGCCGTAATACATGGGGGAAATCTTCTGGGTGACTTCATATCCTGAATCTTCCAAGTCTGATATTATTTCATCCGAAAGCCTGGATTCCGTATAAATCTTCTTTCCATCAAAGACGAACCGATTACGGTCGATGATATCCTGAAATGAGCCTTCATTCTCTGTATAGGAATAAAGGACCTGCATCAATACTTGAGGAATCCTATCGCCCCCTGGTGAGCCGATTCCGATTGATTCCTGCCCTGGTTTCTTGAGAATGGTAGGAGCGGTGAACGTTCTTGACCGTTTATATGCCTCTTGGGCGTTCAAGCCGGACCGGAAATTTTTCAATTGATCGTTAAGGAAAAATCCATTCGAATAATCACCAGATCCGAAAAAGTTACTGAGCGTATTTGTTGCGGAAACGACAGTGCCATACTTGTCCATGATCACAAAGTGTGTCGTACTTTCATGTTCTTCGGAACCATTCGATTCTTTATCTTCCCATTTTTCACTTTTGATCTTGTTTTTAAGATTGTCCAAGTGAATGGGGGAGAGCAATTTTTCCGCCTTAGAGTGACTTATTCCATCCCCAATATTGGCGGACCGATCTTGATAAGCGGTATCTGTGATGCCCCCCAAGACCTTCATATAAGTTGATTTGCTTGAAGAATCACCGAGGCTCATTTCCTCGGCGAGCTTTAACATTTCAAGAACGGTAATCCCGGAAAAGGGCGGAGGGGCGGTAAAAGCATCATAACCGGCAAATGTTCCTTGGACCGGCTTACGTTCTTTCACCTCATAGCGCTTTAAATCCATCAAGTCGATATCTGTTTCCTTTTTAATATCCCGTGCAATTTCCCCTTTATAAAAACCATCAGGACCTTCCTTTTGAATCTGCTTCAATGTTTCAGCAAGTCTTTTTTGGACAAGGGTTTTGCCTGGTTCAATGGCATCGCCCTCAGGATAAAATAATGATGTCCCATCGGAAGATATCCTTGGCTGAGCTGCTTCTAAGCGAGTTGATAAAGTCTCATCCACTTTAAACCCGCCTTCAGCCAAGTCGATCGCCGGCTGAAGAAGATCAGCCATTGGTACGCTCCCATACTTATCACTTATAACCTGCATGCCGGCCACTAAGCCAGGAATCCCTGTATCGTGTCTTGAACTTGGGTCTTCCGGAGAGGATTCACGATAATCGATAAAATTGGGTTCGCCGGATTCCGGTGCAATCAGCATACCACCGCCGCCGCCCACGCCAGATCCAAAAGGTTCAACTACACCTAATACATAAGATACCGCAATGGCGGCATCCGCCGCCGTTCCACCATTTTTTAATATATCCATCCCGACATCTATTGCGATTGGGTTTGAAGAACTGACCCCATATGATTGTTCCGTTTTACTTTCTATCGGATCATTCGTGTCAGAAATAGGGGGTGTCTTCGAACATCCAGCAATATATATGAGTATGCTTATGGGAATGAGCACTTTTCTCGTCATACGGTTAATCATCGATTATTCCCCCTTCTCGTTGAGCTTCCAAGTTGTTTCTCTTTTCACATAGTAGTATCCAATCGATCCTTACTGAATGGGCTGAATGTCCTGTTGTATAGCTTGTGTTGCCTTTTTCTCTTGTGCAGCTTTCTTTTCCTTTGCTTCTTTCGCAGCTTTTGCAGCTTTTGCTGCTTTTTCTTCTTGCTCACGTTGTGCCTTATGGTCGATTACCTTCTTGTGATCCATGGTAATCTCGATGCGATCCTCTTTTTTCGACCATTGGGCGTTTTCACTCGTTTCCTTCGTCAACTGACGGTATACACGTGATTTGTCGATTGAAGAGGTAGCTGGCCTTGGTGTTGCTTCTTCAATTTGCAGTGGAACGACATCGATTGTAGCTTTTCCGTCTTCCGCTAAATGGTATTGAACCATGGCTGAATCCTTTGTGCGTGTCCAGCCTTGATCGAAAATGAAATTTCCTAAGCTATAGAAAATGATTCCATCTTTATACACATCAAACGATTGAAGCACGTGTGGGTGATGGCCGATGATGATGTCAGCTCCAGCATCGATGATAGCTTTAGCCAGGTCCGTTTGACGGGCGGTTGTAGATGTTGAATACTCTTGTCCCCAGTGCATATTCACCACAACCAAGTCTGCGTTGCCTTGCTTGGCATCCCTTGCTTTGCCGATCATTTCAAATAATAAATCAGGGTTGGAGTTCAATAGTCCGGCTTTATCACTTTTTGACACGGCATCCTTACCGTAAACATCTGTGAAGCCAAGTGTTGCGACACGTACGCCATTAACATCCGCATAGTCGATGCTATTTTTAGCTTCCGTAGTGTTCGATCCAACACCGACATAGTGCATATCCGCACTTTTGAATTCATCAATCGTATCAAGAAGTCCTTGTTCTTCATAGTCCATCATATGGTTATTGGCCAAATTCACTACTGAGAAGCCAGCATCTTTAATAGCTTCCACACCGCTAGCATTGGAGTTTAACCGTATGGGCGTATCCGCTCCCTTGTAGTTGGATACTTCTTCTTTTAAAGCGGTATGTTCATAATTCCCACTGACATAGTCTGAATGGGAAAAATAGGGCTTCATATAACGGAAGAGGTATTCATACCCGTGCTTTTCCGTCACTTCTTCAACATTACGTCCCATCATCACATCACCGACCATTGTCATCGTCAATGGCTGATCGGATTTTGAAGCGGGTGTTTTCACTTCCTCAGCCCGTCCCATCCAAGTGGTAATGACTAAAGCGATTAGTAATATAGGTAGTATGATTCCAGTGTATTTAAGATTCTTTTTCTTCGTGCGTTTAATAAAGATAAGTGTTTTTTCTTTTGCATTTAAAGTCCGTTTCATTTTTTGCACCTCAGAATAGGTAGTACACGTTCATTAAACCGAAAGTCAAGCCGGATAATAAAAGCGTGCTGCCAAGTGTCAATGGCATTCCTTGTCTTTGTATGGTATTCGCTATCAATCCGGGTACGATTATACCGATTCCCCGAAACTCGAATATTTCAAATGGCATGACGGGGTAGACGAAGTCCAATAGGAGTTTCAAGCAAATCCCGGTCACCATCATGGCTGCGAATTTTCTTCTTCCGTATAAAATCACCCATCTTGAAAGGCCGTGAGTGACGATCAAATAAGTTACGACACTAATGATCAGGACGGTCAGCATGATTTCCCATTGGTCAAATACTAATGCCAAATAACCTGGCACGATAAGTCCTGCGGGTACGACACCCGTCTTTTCTGAAAATATAAGGCTAAGCGTTACTCCCAGTACTAGGGCTACATATAAATCCGATCCAAACATTAAGGTTCCTCCTACTTAACTTGCTTTTTGCTTTGTTTTAGATTTCATGAATGCTTCAATTAATGGTTCCGCTGCACCGTGAATATTCCCGACACCGTAGACGATGCGATTTTTCATCAATGGTCTGAGGCGGGCCACGATTTCTTCAGTTGACCAGTTTTCTAAATCCCAATATTCTTTTGTATCCAAATGACCTTGCTCGAATGCCCGAGTGATCGGTGATGTGGTTTCACCAATGGAAATGACGATTTCAGATTTTATGTAAGGCAATACATCTCTAGCAAACTGCTCGGTACGGTCCACGCGGTCGGGACGGCAATTCATGATGACGATAGGAAGTTCTGTGCTGTATCCGAACGTATTGACACGTTCCCAGATGTTCAGAGTCGATGACGCGTCATTTGCAGCAAAGCCATTGACAAAGAAAGTTGGCTGGATGGGATCCCCGAATTTGGTGATCCGCATGGCACCTGGATCGGGATGCGCATTCAACATTCCGCGAAAAGCCGTTTTTTCATCAATGCCCAAAGCTTCCGCAACGGCCAAGGCCAGTGATGCATTATCAGGAAATACCATATAGTCGAATTCGCGTAGAAAATCTTCCGAAATTCTAGAATTGTCTGCAACGATCACTTTTGTATTGCGTTCTTTGGCAATTTGCTTGAAAAAGTCCAAATATTCACTTTCGATGGTTATTAAGTGACCATTATAGGGAATGGTAGCAGTGAAAGCTTCAGCAACCTCATCCAAAGTCGGTCCCATGACATCCATATGGTCTTCCAATACATTCACGATTACCCCAATGTTTGCTTGGATCATTTTGTTTTGGAAGATTAGTTGATAGTCAGGCTGTACGGCCATGCACTCACAAACCAGTGCTTCCGTGCCTAAGTCGGCAACTTCTTTAACTACACGCCGCTGTTCTCCTATGTTGGGTCCTTCCGGGCGGCGTACAATCGGTTTTTCCTTATCGGTAAACCAATAGATCATTCTTGCTGATGTTCCTGTTGTTTTACCTACTGTTTTGTACTTAGCTTCCTGGATCACACCTGTAATTAGACGCGTTACAGTCGATTTCCCTCGAATCCCATTCACATTCACACGTACCGGGATGGAGTCGAGACGCTTCTGATGGCGTTTTTGTTCGAAAATGCCATAGCCAAGCAAAAAGATCGCACAAATAAATATCGGTGCCATTTTTTAACCTCTCTTTTTTTCAAATATTTGAATTACTGAATACACACTACATGATTTTAAACTTAATAGGCAAGAGCCAATTATTCTATCGTAATATAGTTATTATCAGCTTTTTCAAATAAATGTATATTGGGGTGTAATAGTATCTAATGGGATGAATTGTTTTATGAGTACAAAGATATGGCTGAAAATCGTGGGAAACCTCGGATTATTTACACTAAATTATGGAAAGTTTAATAAAAACCCATTTTGGTCAAAATCAAAGTAGTTTCATGAGCATTTGAACCTGATTCTTAATGGCTATATTTGAATAATAATTGGTTTTTAAAAGTGATGTTTATTACAGATTGATAATTGTTTATACCCATTGTTCGACATAAACGTAACAATATTTATGCATTTGTCATTCAATGTAAGATATTGCATCTAACGACTCAATTAGTTGAACTCTTTTGAATTTGGACAAAGATGAGTAAAAGAACACATCTCTTTTTTTTATAATTTTCCGTTTTTTCCTCAGAGAATACCCACGGGACTATAATTGATCTTTTACCTGAAACATGAAATAAACTAAAGTAAATCCATTTTTTTTAAAAAATACCTAGTTTCTTCTATAGATATAGTGTTTATAGAAGAATGCAAAATAAAAAAAAGCTCAGAAGCATATCTGAGCTTTCGGCTTATATATTGTTAATGAATGGAATGGTCACGAAACTCCGTTTATCATGGAGATTTAACGTTTGTGGGTCTTGAGCTGCAGCATCGGTAGCTGATTATGGAAGGAATCTGGTTAACTGGATTTCTTTCTGTCAGAAATCTCAAGGTTGGAGCCCTTTTTACCGCCATCAATCACATAAAATCTAGGAGCTAATCTCCTGCTTTTTCTTTGATTGTCAGGATTCATCTTCATATAATTTTCGTATTCTTTGCGAAAGAATTCTTCGGTTTCCCGTTCCAGTGCTTTTCTTTCGTTAAAATCTGTTATGAATTTGAAAAAACGTTTCATATGAATTCCTCCTTATGGGGTTAAAAGGTCTTAGTTTAATAGTAACATATCATTAGTAAAATTTAACCTTTTTTACAGATTTGGAGTGGGAATCGTGTTTTTTTGTGAATAAAGTTGTGAACGGTTAGATTCGAGAGAAAGCATGCAATGGATCCTTACTGAGTAGAAGTGCCCGTGCATGGTGTTGAAAGGAAATGTCGGGATTTGAAGTAGCGGTTATTGGAAGTGATGGTTATTTAAGTTAAAATATTCCTTTAATTAATTATACACTAAATATTCTGAAAATAAAGGAAAATATTCACTTCCAGCCGCTTTTGATAGATTTGCTTTTTAATGGTTTATTATTGTGTATAGTTATTTATTCCCCGAATATACGAAAATGAAACAACCCATATAATGGGAGGGAAAAGCAATTTCCCGCATGCATGTGTCGGGAAATTGCTAGTGTCATAATTGGAACTTCTTAACCTGTTCAGTCAGCAGTTCTGCCGAGGATGCAAGTTCACTGGCATGATTCGTGATTTCATCCATTGAAGAGCTGGATTGCTGAGCAGAGGCGGAGACTTGTTCGATTCCTGCCGCGGACTCTTCAGAAACGGCTGCGATATCTTCGATAGCCTGATTGATTTTTTTGCTATTTGTGGAGATATAGTTCAATTCGTCTGTAATATGCTGCATTTTCATTTCCATATTCCCGACAGAGTGATTGATTGTTTCAAAGGTTTGGCCTGTGAACGTGATCTGTTTCGTACCTTCATCCACTTGTGTATAACCATCTTCCAGGGAGTGGACGACTGCTTTTGAATCCGTTTGAATGGCGGAGACAATATTGGTGATATCCCCAACGGAGTGTGTGACCTCTTCAGCGAGTTTCCGCACTTCAACGGCTACGACGGCAAAGCCCTTGCCATGTTCACCAGCACGAGCGGCTTCTATGGCTGCATTCAGCGCCAATAGATTGGTTTGATTGGATATATCCTTGATGACCTGCACAAGCTGTGAAATTTGCTGTGATTGAGAATCCAGTCCTTTCACTTGCTCTACGGCATTTTTTACAATCCCATCAATACATTGCATCTGTTGGACCGAACTGCGCATTAAAATGGTGCCGTCCTTGGTCAAGGAAAGGATTTCAGTTGAACTTTTAGCTACATCCACTCCTTCTAGGCGGGCCAACTCGATTCTGCCGGTGAAATCATCCATCATCCGAACCATTTCAGCTGCCCGGTTGGTTTGTGACTCCGAACCTTCCGAAAGCTCGTACATTGTAGTCGCTATTTGTTTGCTGCCCTGCTGCACTTCATTTGCTGATTGAGTCAGATCCTCACTTTGGTTGAAAACGGATTCGGACATAACGAGCATTTTTTCGAGCGTATCACGAAGGTTTTTCTGCATTTGGTTGGCGGATACCGTTAATTCGCCCATTTCATCATATGACTTTTGCTCCAGGGGCTCATGATTCAGCTCTCCGTCAGCCACCATTTTCATCCTGTCCCTGATTTTAAGGAGAGGGGTGGTAATGAGGTTGGCAGTCACAAGCGCCAGCAGAAGGCCGATAAGGACTGCCGCAATGGATATGATGATACTTGTCGTCTTAACCGATTTCCCGCTTGCGATGACGTTTTCACCTGAAGTGACAATCAATTCCTCGCGTTCAGATGCAAGCTCCTTGAAACCCTCCATTACTTCATTGCTGATTGGCGCCACTTCATTTTTGAGTATCTCTTTCGCACGTTCTTCATTTCCCTTTTCATATTGTGGAAATACCCGGTCTACAATCATCGTCCTCCAATCCACGCTTTTCTCGATCAATTCCTTCGCTTTATCAGAATCGCTTAAAGCCAGGAGATCCTCCTGGATGACCTTGCTGTCTTCGGTATATTGTAAGAACCTTTCTTTATAACTCTCGTCACCATATAGAATATAGGCTCGGGCGAATGCGGTTCTTTGTGCTAGATTATATAGCAGCTTTTCATCTTGGATAAGAAGCGGAAGTTCCTTTTCGATGATATCTTGGGAATATACCAGAGACTTGTTGCTGCTGTAAATGTTGAATGCTCCTAAGATGACACATAAAGATATGATGAGTGAAAATGCCACCAATACCTCCTTTAATGCTTTTCAAATTAATAGACCCCTTTATCGATATTTTAATCACACTATTTTATCGGACGGATAATGGGATATTTAAGCAATGAAAAGATAACCAAGTTTTCCATCAAATCTAATATTCACTAAATATAATCATCTTGATTTATTATCGTTTTCAAGTTACTATTGACTTGGAAAAATATAATATTCCGCGTTAAGGCGGAAGAGGTTCTAGCTACCCTCTCAAAAAAACTAAGGAGAAACAGTGCTCTATTCTTAGGGTGCTGTTTTTTTCCGTAAAAAGGAGTTTTATAGAAATGAAGAAGAAAGAAAAGGCAGTGGTTGTGTTTAGCGGAGGTCAGGACAGTACGACGTGCCTGTTCTGGGCATTGGAGAGATTTGAGGAAGTGGAAGCGGTGACGTTCGATTATAATCAGCGGCATAGCTTGGAAATCGAATGCGCTCAAAACATTGCCAAGGAATTGGGCGTGAACCATCATATCCTTGACATGTCGCTGCTGAACCAGCTGGCACCGAATGCATTGACGAGAAGTGATATTGCAGTGACGGACGGAGAAGAAGGGGAATTGCCGTCGACGTTCGTACCAGGGAGGAATTTGCTGTTCCTTTCGTTTGCCGGAGTGCTGGCGAGTCAGATTGGCGCTAAACATATTGTCACCGGTGTCTGTGAAACAGATTTCAGCGGATATCCTGACTGCCGCGATGTATTCATTAAATCGTTGAATGTGACCTTGAACTTGTCGATGGACCAGTCATTTGTAATTGATACGCCGCTAATGTGGCTTAATAAAGAGGAAACATGGGAGCTTGCGGATCAGCTTGGCGCATTCGACTTTGTCCGCGAAAAGACCCTGACTTGCTATAACGGGATCATCTCCGACGGCTGTGGAGATTGTCCGGCATGTAATCTGCGGAAAAAAGGACTGGATGATTATGTAAGCAGACGGAAGGTGCTTTCATGATGTACGGTTTTACTATAGTGGATAAACTCCAAAAGATAGATGAAGATATTCAGCGCAGCCAATTGAAGTATACAAACAAGAGGGTTCTCGTGAGTAAGGAATTCACCTTTGATGCTGCGCACCATCTGCATGACTATGAAGGAAAATGCAAGAACCTGCATGGCCACACATATAAGGTCATTTTCGGATTGAGCGGGTTTACGGATTCACGCGGTTTGATGATAGATTTCGGGGATATCAAGGATATATGGAAAAATGAAATTGAAATCCACCTGGATCATCGTTATTTGAATGAAACCTTGCCGCTCATGAATACAACAGCTGAAAATATGGTTGTCTGGATATATGAAAAAATGGCCGAAGCCCTTTCATTAAAAGAATATGAGGGTGCTAGAGTCGAATTTGTTCGACTATACGAAACGCCGACAAGCTATGCCGAAGCCAGACGGGAGTGGATGGAAAGTGAGTAAACTCCCTGTTATGGAAATCTTCGGACCGACCATCCAAGGTGAAGGAATGGTCATTGGTCAAAAAACCATGTTCGTTCGGACGGCCGGCTGCGATTATTCTTGTGCCTGGTGTGATTCCGCATTTACTTGGGATGGCACCGGTAAGGAAGATACCGTCCAGATGACTGCCGAAGAAATATGGGATGAGCTGAAGCGAATTGGGGGTTCAGGTTTTTCCTTCGTGACGATATCAGGCGGAAACCCGGCTCTGCTGAAAAACCTAAACGGCTTGATAGCGATCTTACATGAAAATAAAATGAAGATAGGTGTCGAAACACAAGGGAGCCGATGGCAGGATTGGTTTCTCGATATTGATGAACTGACGATTTCACCTAAGCCGCCGAGCTCTAGAATGAGCACAGACTTTACGGTGCTCGACCAAATCATCTCGAACCTTGCCAATCGAAATCCGGAAAACCATGTCTCATTGAAGATTGTCGTCTTTAACGAGGAAGATTATCAATATGCCAAACATGTACATGGGCGTTACCCGGATATTCCTTTTTATTTGCAGGTCGGCAATGACGATAGCAGGACGGCGGATGATCGTCAATTGATCAGCAGTCTTTTGAAGAAGTATGAAGAGTTAATCGATAAAGTGATAGCAGATGATGAATTGAATGATGTGAAAGTGCTGCCCCAGCTGCATACCTATATATGGGGAAACAAGCGGGGCGTATAAAGAAAAGTGAGCAAAAGGCAGTGTGATGGCATAATCACACTGCCTTTTAAGCTTATTACAGCCTTTGAATGTGTGTAGCTTTGAAGGAAGATGTGTATTTGAGGCCATACCCAAATAAGCGATCCATCCCAATATGCGCTGTCCAAATTAAACCAATCATCAACAATGCATCAGACTTTAGAAAAATGGCAAGCAAAATCATGAAGATGGACAGGGTATAAGTGTGAAATAGGTTATAAACCTTTGCTCCAATTCGATCATTGACCAGATAGGCCAACATGGAAGCATCAGGAGACAAAATCAATAACAGGAAAATCCACCAGCTGAATTCATATAACGAATAGATGTAAATCACCGCTAAAAGAACCATAAGTCCTTCAATATGAAGGAATTTCTTTACCATTTTAAACCTCCCCAATGTTTATTTGACCAATGGTTAATAATGTTCGAAAAAATTATATGATGTTTCTGATTATATTTTTTACATGAAAATAAGCTAAGCCTTTTACATCTTCATAAGATAGTTCAGAATTAATATAAAAAGTGATGAATCCGTGAAGTGAAAGAAAAATCGACCATATGGATGCAGGATTCAATTTGTTGTCCGTTAGATCCGTCAGGGACTGGATTAGTTTTTCGTATGTTTTATTAGAATCGAATTGAAGTAACTGCTGAATTTCTTTTTCCTTCGATAAAAACATGATGGAATAATGATTCTGTTGGGTTAAACCAAACTCCAAGAAGCACAATAAAATCTTTTCCATTTTTACAGAAGGGTCATTTTCCGACATGATGATATCATCGATTAAAGTATTTAAAACGGAAAAATCCGTTTTCACCAAACTATAAAATATTTCTGCCTTGTTTTTAAAATGATAATAAATGGCTCCATGGCTGCAATCCAATGATTTAGCCAATTGCCTCATTGAGACATTCGAATACCCTAACGTTGCAAAAAGGTTTCTGGCTTCATTCAAGACCGTGTCCCTGGACAATTCTTTACCTGCCGATTTCCTTGGCGACATCTTGTCACCTCCTAATTTATTGACCACTGGTTAATAAAGATAATATCTCACTGATTTTCAAATGTCAATTATTAGATCATATTATAAAGTACCGTTTTTTTAGGATAAATTAACCATTTAATGAACTGGAATTTCACCTATGTTGCAAAGGAGGGGATGCAGGACATTGCCTATGGAATATTCCTGGCAACCAGTTAGCCTACTAATGGGTACAATGTTCTCTAACCCATAGCAACTCTATGAAACAGGTATTTGAATTTACAGCAATTTTTAATGTCCTGAAACAGAAAAAAGGAACCAACTATATATGCGCTTGACGCATTTTAGTACCATTAATATACTGATATGGTATTATTAGGATATTAATAGAGCGTTGGAGGGGATGAATAAATGAAAAAGAAATTCGGTATTTTGGGTTCAATTATCATAGTCTTGACCGGCCTTTTTTTATTCACTAAACCGTATAAAGATAAAACAAAACCTGTAGAAGACATTTTTAAAGTGAATCAACCAGACCAGGTAATAATAAATGAAATGATAACGATAGAAGGTATTGATGAGGTCAATCCAGGTGATATCGATTTGAATGATGAAGAAGAAATAATAAAATTGGCAAAAAAGCAATATGAGCAAAATGAAAAGGGGGAAATAATTTTTACAGAAAAAAATCAATGAAATCATCTACCTGTAATGAGTAAACTATTGGGGGGAGGCGGCAGTTATTGATAGTTTTGGATAGTATCTATGGGAAATACATTGTAGAGGGAGTTCTTGAAGAGCTGATTCTAAGCATACCCGTCCAAAGATTGAAGGGGATACATCAAGGTGGGGCAAGTTATTTAGTTAATGAGAAGTGGGACGTTACACGATTTGACCATTCACCTGGTGTGATGCTTTTAATTAAAGCGCTTGCAGGTTCATTGGAGGAACAAATCGCGGGCTTGCTGCATGCCGTGTCCCATACTGCATTTTCACATGTTATTGATTTCGTTCTGGATTGTAAGGATGAAGATTATCATGAAAAGATATATGAACATGTCATTATGGAATCCGAAATCCCATTTATACTGAAGAAGTATGGATATGATATATTGGCAAAGACCTTAAAATTGGCTTTGGCTAAAAAACTGATCAGCCTTGATGACCTACTCGGTACAGATGAAGAAGTCATGTCCTTGTTAAGCTCCACTGATAACCATGAGGTGCAAAATCTGTTAAAACGGATCCATGGTAACGTAAAGGTGATAGAAAATCAATTGGAATACGACATACATAGGAAAAATAAAGTGCGCCTCATTGATCCTTCCGTTATTCAAGGAACCCAATTATTAAGAGCATCCAGTTTATCAGAAAAAGTCAAGAAAATGGGAATTGAAGCCTATAAAAAAGCTTCGAAGGGCATATATCTAAAAGTGATTTCCGATTGAATTTCATGTCAAACAAAGTAAAAAACTCAAGGGTGATATTCATCCTTGAGTTTTTTCTCGGAAACATTTAAAGTCTCCTCCCGTATGCTTTCGACCTTGATTAACAAATGCAGAATTAGGAAAGAAGGTAAGACTTATCAAAAGGACACAACATGCTTAAAAATCTTAAGTACCATTGTGCTGGGAGTCAGGCACGCCCAACTGCATTTTTAATGATCTTTCTAATCTGAACCAGTACCCTTTAAGTATTAAAAAATTATGGATGCTCTCAAAGTATTAACCCCATTTTCTAAATAACCCTTTAAACATGTTAATGTATATACCCAACCTTCTTTTTGTCCTATCATTTTATTTATCAATTCAGGGTCGTCCTCTTTCAAACCTGATTCGTTCACTTCAATAATTGTACTCATTTTATCCAACTCTTTTAGTGTAATTGTAACAATCGTTTCTTGATCATTTCCTCCCCATGAGAAAACGACTTTCTTATTTTCCTCGACTTCCAATACATGAATAACCACTTCAGCATCGTATTCGTTATATCTCAATGTAAGCGTCCTGCCTTGTTCCCATCTTTCAGAACTCGATGAGAACCAGAAATTCCCGATTCTTTCTGGGTCCACTATGGCTTCAAACACTTCATTGGTTGGTTTGACTATTTTAAATTTCGTGATTATTTGCGTATTCATCACTATCAACTCTCTTTCTTTGTGTCTTTATAGTTTGCCACTGCCACTTAATTATCCCGATCTACTGTTATTGGCGGCAGGATCCGTCCAGTTTCAAGCAAGCTCTTCAGGTTACTTAGAATCGCTGGCCATCCATTATTCAAGCCTTCAAAGGTATTATCATCATATACGAAATCCGTCTCCAAAAGCTCATCATGCCTAAGCGTTAACTTCACAGTCGAATCATCCATAGGCTGCAGTATAAAAGTGACACGAGTAGGCTGCTCGCGAGGTGTTTCGTCTCCTATCATGTTCCAAGTGAACGAGAGCAGGTGCAGCGGCTCACACTTGAGTACTTTACCATGATCAGTAATACGCCCATCTTCCAGCAAATATTTAACGCTTGAGCCTTCTTGCCAGTCAGAATGGACTTGGCATCCAAAATGGTACTTCTTCGTGACTTCACCGCTCGTCAGGGCTTCCCAAAGCTTCTCTGGTGTGGTTGCGATATAAATAACATGAACAAACGATGGTTTTTTCATCATCTTTTTCCTCCTCGCATTTATACCTCTTATCAAGATCGTAACATTATTCTATCAATCATTGTCGGCTTTTCATATACAGCCGGTCAAGCAGTTTTCTGCGACAAAAATCGGCAGAGCCATTGCATTAACCATTGTCCGTGCAAAAAATCGGCCATATGGAAACTTCTTGATTTCCAATCGCTTTCAAGCTACGATAAATAAGGAAAATGATAATCCGCTCGGGCGGAAGAGGTTCTAGCTACCCTCTCAAAAAAACTAAGGAGAACAGTGCTCTTTCTTAGGGTGCTGTTTTTTCTGTATAAGGAGAATCAAGAAATGTTAAGAATTTTATTGTATTTAGTATCCATCATCACGGCGAATGTGGTTACAGCAGCATTTGCGCCATTACACTTTGGCATGTTCATCATTCCGATGGGGACATTGCTCATTGGGGGAACCTTCATCTTTCGAGATCTGGTCCAGAATAAATTCGGCCGCACGAAGACCTATATATGTATCGTCACTGCACTTATTTTATCTGCGTGTGTATCATTCTTATTAGGGGATACGTTATTGATCGTATTTGCTTCCGCATTATCGTTCGTGGTCGCAGAAACAGCGGATACGGAAATTTATACCCGTTTAAAACTCCCGATGAGTTGGAGGGTGTTTTACAGCGGAATCGTTGGAGGATTTTTCGATTCGGTGATATTTGTCGTAATTGGCCTAAGTCCGTTGGGTGCCAATATATTGCCATGGGAAGCAGTACCCGCTGCGGTCATCGGCCAAATCATCGTTAAAACGATCATTCAGTCAATTGGTGCCGTACTGTTGGGACGAATCAATGTAGAACTGGAGAAACGTGTAGTCTCCAGTTAAAGCTAGGAGGGATGCACTCGATGGATGGAACCAAAAAAGAAGAAAATAAATGCTATTGCCTCGAGGCCTTTCGTGAAAAATATGGCCCGCATGTTCAAGGGGAATGTATGAAGCTCTCCTGCGCCAATTATCGCAAGCATAAAGGAATAGACAAAAAAGGACCTAATTAGGTCCTTTTTTTGCGTGAATGGAGTAACTCACGAGTAAAGTCCGATATTCTGAGTGCAGCATGAATTCACGAGTAAATAGAGCAAACTCACGAGTAAAACAGCAAAATTCCGAGTGCAGCACCAATTTACGAGTAAAAGTGCAAAACTCACGAGTAAAAGTGCGAAACTCACGAGTAAACGGTGCGAAATCATGAGTGGAGCATCAATTTACGAGTAAATAGAGCAAACTCACGAGTAAAAGTGCAAAAGTAAACGGTGCGAAATCATGAGTGCAGCA
>NZ_JAGGQN010000008.1:0-14831 GCF_018613275.1 Bacillus sp. ISL-4 | reverse complement strand
AAACTCACGAGTAAAAGTGCAAAGCTCACGAGTAAACGCTCATAATTCATGAGTTTGCTATTACATTCTATGAGTAATGCTCTTTTCACTAGTATTTGCTCCAAACTCACGAGTAAATAGCAAAAAAAGCTTCCTGCGCCGTTCCAATAATGGGTGCAGGGAGCTTTTTATTTTGTTTAGAATTGCTCTGCGCTTTTCTGGACTAATTTTTCCAGGAAGTAAAAGCATTCTCGTTTCCGTTCAAGTTCGGTTTGTCCATTTTCGGTGACATGATAATATTTCCTGCGGCCTGATTCTGACTCTTTCCAATGGCCTGTTATGAATTCTTTTTTTTCTAATCGTTTAAGGGCGGAGTAGAGGGTGCCTTCACTTATTAGATATTTGCCCATGCTCATTTCCTTCAAGATCTTTGTGATTTCATAGCCGTATAGCCTTTTTTGTGAGAGAAGTGAAAGCAAAAGGAGGTCAATGCTTCCCTTCATTAATTCTTTATCCAAATAAATTCTCCTCCTTTTCATTTTTAAAGTGTAATACGTTGTACATCGTATCACAAGGTGCATTTTACTTTTCTTAAAAAAAATGGTTAAATGACGATTGCTAAATAATTTTAATCATAGTAAAATGTGCTTCGGAACGGATGAGTTGCGAAGAGTGTGGTAAGGATACTATATACATGATTTAATTGTTTTAATGAAAATTCGGAATAGGATAGAAGAATCCCTACTCAAGGGGTATTAATTGATTTTTTTTTGAAAATCATATAGATTCTATTTATCAACAAGAGCAAAGAAAGAAGGTCCTAGATAGATGAAAGTGAAAGCACCTGAGTCATTCACATATAGAGGTGGAAAAAGAGCTGTTCTTTTACTTCACGGGTTTACCGGAAGTACAGGAGATATGAAGAAATTAGGAAAATACTTGAATGATCTCGACTATACTTGCCACGGACCTCTTTATAGTGGGCACGGAGTATCAGCCGAGGAACTTGCTAAAACAGGTCCAAAGGAATGGTGGAAAGACGTAGTTGATGGTTATCAATTCCTTAAAGAGGAAGGCTATGAGGAAATTGCTGTTGTAGGAATTTCTTTAGGAGGAGTTTTCTCATTAAAAGTGGGAATTGAATTGCCTGTAACAGGGGTGGTTTCAATGTGCGCTCCGACGCAAGGAAAAAGTATCGAACGACAAAAGAACCGCTTGCTCAATTATGCACAGGCTTATAAGAAGTTTGAGGGCAAAGATGCAGACCAAATTGCTGCAGAAGTGAAGCTGCTGGAAGAAGAGCCTATGCCTCAACTAAAAGATGTGTTGAATATTATCAATGAGACAGGTGAAGATTTAGATTTAATCACATCACCAACTCTTGTTTTACAAGGGCGTTTGGATGATCCCGACTATACGGAGAGTGCTACAGCGATTTTCAATGAAGTCGATACGCAGCATAAACACTTGATATGGTATGAAAAATCAGGTCATATCATCACATTGGGTAAGGAACGTAATCAAGTGTATGAAGATGTTTATAAGTTCTTGAATACACTGAATTGGTCGGAGTAATAACGAGTTAATAAATCCCCTTTAAGTTGACGTGTTATAAGCCTACATTCATACGTAGGCTTTACACCATGCTTGAGGGGTTTTTATTTTGGCTGCAAACGAGTATCTATTTGTAGAAAAAGACCTTTAATTTATCGTTATGATCAAGAGTTGCTAATAAAATGTCGTTCACGTCGGCATTATATGTTGTTTTGATTTTTTTTTTCAGCCATTCTTCGTCTTTACCGCCCCGATTTAATTCTTTAGAATCAATCTTCCCCTCTTTAATAATCGTTTTAGGAAAATTGAAGGCAGTTGTTGCTAGGTGCATATCTGCTGGTGTTACTGCTTCATATTGAGGGTATAAAAACAATGAAATGGTACCACCCGGTTCCCATAGTGCAAGGGATACCTTTTGAATATCTTCGACTTTTTCTTTTCTTAATTCCGATAATAAATCATCGATAGAGATTCGGGCCCTTGCTAGGCTTTTGTAAATGATTTGTCCATTTTCGATAAGCGGAAAGGGGTCAGAGTCAAAAAACCTTCGGAGTTTGCCCCACTTAAGGCTCGTAAACACACTAATTATATATAAGATGACTAATGCAAAGGCTGTGATCATTGAGCCCTTCAAGCCTGACTGTTCATCAGACAAAGGGCGGGCAAGAATGTTCCCAATAGTTAACGCCATTATGAAATCAAGTAATCTTAACTGGGAAATGGACCGTTGTCCCATCAATTTAACCAAAAAAATTAAGAAGAAGAAGGATATGATGGCTCTTAAAGTCCACTGAAATGCAGTAAGAGTTTCCTGGCTATTAAAAAAATCCACAAAAAATTCACGTCCTTATTTCCTGTAAAGGAGATGTAGTGGTTAATATGGTGAATTGAAACAGCTGGGAGGGTTTAAGCCAGCTCCTTCATAAGTATTGCCCAACATGGGTCCCTTGGAGACATTCTTGACTGTTTTCGAAAAATTTATATTAATATAACAACTTTGAAACGTATTGTAATTAAAAATAAACTGATTTAAAATGATATCTTTCCTGAGAAATTTATTTTAAAAATATCCTTGTATAATATCAGTGATGATGGTCTGATAGTTTCTACCTGGCAGCCGTAATGCCGGACTACAAGGAAGTATGAAAATAGAAGAGATGAACAGGTTTATGTTGGTTCGCTTGAAGAGGCTTAATCCACAAAACGTTTCAAGAAGGCTCTTACTTTTTCACACTTTCTTCCTGCGGCTGAAAGTGTAAAAAGGTGAGGGCTTTTTATATAAAAAAAATGAATGGGAAATAATAAATCCAAAGGGGATGAAAGCATGTATTTCTTATTGAATATACTAGGTGTTTTGGTTGTAATGGGCATCGTTTACCTTTGTTCACCTAATAAAAGGAACGTTAAGTGGAAAGCCATTCTTACCTTGCTGGTTCTCGAATTGCTTATCACATGGTTCATGTTATCCACTAAAATTGGGGCATGGGTCATCAATCTGATCGCATCATTCTTCACCTGGTTGATTGAATGTGCGAATGAAGGGATTTCTTTTGTCTTTCCTTCACTTATGGCAAATGAACAAGTAGATTTCTTTTTCAGTGCATTGATGCCAATTATCTTCATTATCACGTTTTTTGATGTTTTATCGTATTTCGGTATACTTACCTGGATCATTGATAAAGTGGGATGGCTCATCTCGAAAGTATCCGGTTTGCCAAAACTTGAGAGTTTCTTTTCGATTCAGATGATGTTCCTAGGGAATACCGAGGCACTTGCCGTTCTCCGCATGCAGCTCAGTGCGATTAAGGATCAGCGTCTTTTGACATTTGGAATCATGAGCATGAGCAGCATCAGTGGTTCAATCATTGGAGCCTACCTGTCCATGGTACCGGCAACCTATGTTTTTGTAGCGATACCTTTGAACTGCTTAAATGCCTTGCTGATAGCAAACATGCTGAATCCCGTCGAGGTCAGTAAAGAGGAAGACGTCGTTTATGTACCTTCTAAAGAGGAACGTAAAGATTTCTTTTCCACCATTTCCAACAGTATGCTTGTCGGAGCGAAAATGGTCTTCGTCATCATGGCAATGGTTATCGGCTATGTGGCCTTAACGGCCAGCGTAAATGGCATTTTCGGTTTCTTTGTGGATGGCTTGACCATTCAAAAGATTTTCTCTGTCATTTTTAGTCCATTTGCATTCCTGCTTGGACTATCTGGACATGATGCCATGTACGTCGCTCAATTGATGGGAATCAAGCTTGCCACGAATGAGTTCGTTGCCTTGCTCGATTTAAAAGATAAAGTCAGTACACTGTCTCCGCATACAGTTGCTGTGGCTGTCACTTATCTGACGTCATTTGCCAACTTCAGTACAGTGGGCATGATTTATGGAACATTCAATTCCATCCTCAATGAAGAGAAATCGAACATTATCGGAAGGAATGTTTGGAAACTGCTGGTTAGCGGGATGGCTGTTTCCTTGCTGAGTGCCATGGTCGTTGGGTTATTCGTTTGGTGATCTAAAACAAGGGCATCCATTTTAATAAATGGATGCCCTCTTCTTGTGTGAAAAAAGCTGTGCTGGATTTTCCCATGCACAGCTTTTTGTTCATTTCCTCAAATAGTTCTCCGTATAATATGGTTTATTTTCCTCATCGAAAGCAACTCCGACACCGAGCGATTCAAAATCCTTCTGTAATTTATTTTCCCTGTGGCCAATGGAATTCATTAGGCCCTCATGGGCAAAAATACTGCTATTCTGACCGGCAGCCAGGTTTTCCCCCGCCATTCGAAAAGTGATTTTGTCATCTTCCATCCGGTCGAACGGGGATTCTCCTTCAAGGTTTGTATGGTTGAAGTATTGATTCACGGCCATATCTTTACTATGATCCTGTGCCGTGACCTTCACTCGTTTATCCCATGAAAGCACTGAGAGATCATGATTGACCCGTGACGCATTGGTCAAATCGAATAATTGATATTCAAAGCCCTTCTTTAAATCGGGGCTGGCTTCTGCAAAATAGCCGCTCTTTTGCTTTTCGAGTTTTGCGTCGATGATTTGGATTGCCGTGACTGTATTTTTCTCATGTTTGTCATAAAAAATGGTCACATAGCTATTATCCACTTCAAACATATCGTATTCGCCGCTGTCACTTCGAATCTGGTAATAGACGTTTCCTTTAAGCAATTTTGTTACAGGATCCCCCATTTTCCCGGTCACGGTTTCTTTGGGAGTGCCGCGTTTAATGCCTTCCTTCGAGGAAATCAAATCTTGATTCGTATATAAACCAACAACTTTATCGTTGTTATCGTAGGCAACCATGAAGAAATTTTGATAATTTTCGTGATAAGCGAACCAATCTACGCCATATTCATTTAGCGTATTCCGCTTAGCTTTACCAGCCAATTTTTCTACATCATCCTTCGTGTCGCCAATTTCGATATTATGGACTGAGAAGGATGCATCAGCAGGTGCTTCCAATGCTGGCTTTTTCACTTTTTCCGTTTCCTGAGATTCTTTTTCAGAAGCGGTATCCAATGTTTCCGTCAACGTGCCAATGAGACTGCTGACTCCAGTATTCAGTTTTTCCAAGGCAGTTGAAACCTCGGGCCCGTTTATAAAGGAACGAACATCTGTTGCAAAGGCACCGACCCCCGCTTTGAATCCAGACTCCTGAATATCTTTACCATATCCATACCATAATCCAGAGAGTAGGAGTATGAGGACCACAATATTAAACAATTTCCGCAAATCGTTCACTCCTGCTCTATCCAGGATATAGAATCCCGATTAATGAAAGATCATCTGCAGCACACTTAAAACAGGCGGGGCACATAACAAAAATAGTGAAGACAGAATGAGTATGTGTGAGGCTATTTTGGGAAGCTTTTCCTTCCCTTTTCCCGAATACCAGCCACTGAACTGAAGTTTATTTCTATACCAGACGAATAATAAAGGCAGTATCGCAATCGAGCCTAGCCAGCCATACTGATTCACTCCGATGTTTATATATATGCCGTTTACAATGGTCGAAATGATTGTTCCGGCTAGCCCGAATATTAGTATGATGCGTATCAATTCTAATAAGACCTTCATATGTCACTCCTTGGTTTCACCATTATACTTCTTCGTTTACAAAATAAAAAATTTTAAGTTGTGCATTACATATTATACCAAAAAGAAGAGGGGATAAAACGGTGGTGGAATTTATTGCTGCGGAAGTTAAATCAGGAACATTCATTTATATACAACAAAAAGATTAGCCGCTTCGAGCTAATCTTTTTGTTTGGGAATTACTTCAATGGATCATTCAATACACTTTCCTCGAGAACGGAAAACTTATCGCCATACACTCTGGTTATGTGATTTTCCCCCCACGTACATAGTGCGGATAGGATACTTTCCAGGCTTTGCCCATACTCACTAAGTTCATATTCCACTTTAGGGGGGACTTGGTTGTAAACGATACGATTGATGACTTCGTCCTTTTCCAACTCCCTCAATTGTTGGGTCAACATTTTTTGGGTGATGTTCGGCATAAGGCGCTTCAATTCACTTGTCCGCTTTTTTCCGTGGGTCAGATGGCAGAGGATTACGCATTTCCACTTTCCGCCCATTACTTCCAGTGTCGCTTCAACTGATATATTGTATTTCTTTTTTTGCATGATTGGCATACTCTCCTTATTTTATAGGTACTAAAAGGTGCCTATATCACTTTAAAGTACGTACTGTTCTTTATTTGCATTATATCTCATAATAACATTTGCACACCGAATTTCGCTGTACCATTTATAAAAAAAGTTGCTAAGGCAATTTTGATGATAGTACAAAATGACAAGAAGGAGAAGAGGATATGATTTCAAATAAAAATAGAAGTACATGGGCATTGCTGGCTTTAGCGATCAGTGCCTTTGCGATTGGGACAACAGAGTTCATCAGCGTGGGATTATTACCACTCATTTCTAAAGATTTACACATTACAGTGACGACGGCGGGATTGACGGTATCCTTATACGCCTTGGGGGTCATGTTCGGGGCACCTATCCTGACATCCCTGACATCGAATATGTCGCGAAAGACTTTATTGCTTTGGATAATGGTCGTGTTCATTGCCGGAAATGCATTAGCGGCTTCTGCGGCCACGGTCGGTGTATTATTGATCGCACGTGTCATTTCAGCGCTTGCGCATGGTATCTTCATGTCAATCGGCGCTACGATTGCGGCTGATTTGGTCCCTGAAAACCGCAGGGCGAGTGCCATCGCCATCATGTTTACAGGTCTGACGGTGGCGACGGTGACCGGAGTTCCTTTTGGAACCTTCATTGGCCAGCAATTCGGCTGGAGATTCGCTTTCATCATCATTGTGGCAATCGGCTTGATTGCTTTCTTCGGAAACGGCATCCTGGTCCCATCCGATTTAAGAAAGGCTGCAAGGACCACGTTCCGTGATCAAATCAAATTGGTGACGAATGGCCGATTGCTGCTAGTATTCATCATTACAGCATTAGGGTATGGAGGTACATTCGTTGTCTTCACGTACCTGTCGCCATTACTTCAGGAAGTGACAGGGTTTAAAGAAGGAACTGTGGCCTTGATTTTGCTAATATATGGAGTAGCAATAGCAATAGGAAATACCCTTGGCGGGAAATTCGCCAATCGCAATCCTATTAATGCCCTATTCTATATGTTTCTTATTCAAGCCATTGTACTTGTGGTCTTGACTTTTACGGCACCGTTTAAGATAGCCGGTTTAATTACGATCATTTTAATGGGTTTGTTTGCATTCATGAATGTTCCGGGGCTTCAAGTGTATGTCGTCATGTTAGCGGAGCGTTTCGTGCCGAGTGCAGTGGACGTGGCGTCAGCCATCAATATTGCCGCCTTCAATGCGGGTATCGCCATTGGTGCCTACTTAGGAGGGGTGATTACGGATTCGATCGGACTGATCCATACAGCGTGGATAGGTGGAGTCATGGTGTTTGCGGCAGTGATTTTGACAGCTTGGAGCCGTGCCTTGGAAAGTAAAGACCGATCCAAGGGAACTGACAAAATAGCATAGGTTTGAAAAAGTGATGCATGTTAGTCAATAACCAAGTATCATTGCATCCCTTCAGCGAATGATGGAAGGTTCCTTGAAGGGATGTAATGATACTGATACTTAAACGCATTACAATCTTAAAAACAATGAAATAAAAATTTGGAGGTAGAGTATAATGGTGAAAAATTTACAAGATACAACAACGTTGCATAATGGCGTTAAAATGCCTTGGTTCGGATTGGGCGTATTTAAGGTGGAAGAAGGACCGGAGCTGGTAAGTGCAGTTAAAGTGGCCATTAAACATGGTTATCGCAGTATCGATACGGCTGCCATTTATGAAAATGAAGAAGGGGTCGGCCAAGGGATCCGTGAGGGCATAAAAGAAGCCGGAATCTCCAGGGAAGACTTATTCGTAACTTCAAAAGTCTGGAATGCCGATTTAGGATATGAATCAGCAATTGCGGCTTACGAAAAAAGCTTAAAGAAACTTGGCTTGGAGTACTTGGATTTATATCTTATCCATTGGCCAGTGGAGGGAAAATATAAAGAAGCCTGGAGAGCGTTGGAAACTCTTTATAAAGAAGGAAAAGTAAAAGCGATCGGTGTGAGCAATTTCCAGATTCACCATCTTAAAGATTTAATGGAAGATGCAGAAGTGAAGCCGATGGTCAATCAAGTGGAATGCCATCCGCGTTTAACTCAAAAGGAAGTTCAGGCATTCTGTAAGGAACAAGGAATACAACTTGAAGCGTGGTCACCATTGATGCAAGGTGAACTTTTGGATAATGACATTTTACAAGCAATTGCGACCAAGCATGGCAAATCAGTTGCACAAGTCATTTTGCGCTGGGATATACAAAATGGGATTGTAACGATTCCCAAATCCACTAAAGAACATCGTATTGTAGAAAACTCATCTATATTCGATTTCGAATTGACGGAAGAGGAAATGAACCAAATTGATGGATTGAATCAGAATCACCGTGTTGGTCCAGATCCTGATAATTTCGACTTTTAATCAAGCATGAAGGAGAGGGACGGGATATCCGTCTTTCTCTTTTTTTATCGGATCACCGCATTGGCGGGTATGGAAATGCTGTACCAACAGACGATGTCGTTTATAATGAAAGATTCGGGAATCTGATTAGTTGACACAGAATTAATCAGATGATATAAATGCATGTGCATGCATTATATAAAAAGGAGATAAAAAATTATGAATGATTTATTTTCACCTTATCGCATAAAAGAACTTGAACTTAAAAATAGGATCGTCATGCCGCCGATGTGCCAATACTCCGTCGAAGCGGAAGATGGTGTACCAACAAACTGGCACCAGCAGCATTATGTAAGCAGGGCAGTTGGCGGCACGGGATTAATTATAGTGGAAATGACCGATGTGGAGCCTGATGGGCGCATTTCGAATCGTGATCTTGGATTATGGTCCGACGACCAAATTGGAGCTTTCTCCAACATCGTTAAGGAAGTTCATCAATACGGTGCAAAAATCGGGATACAAATTGCCCATGCAGGCCGTAAAGCGGAGGATGCCGAAACTCCGGTGGCACCATCAGCCATTGCGTTTGATGAAACATACAAAACACCAAGAGCTTTAGAAACGGAAGAAGTGAAGGAAATGGTCGATAAATTCCGGGCATCGGCCAGAAGAGCTGTTCAAGCAGGATTTGACGTAATCGAATTACATGGTGCACACGGATATTTAATCCACCAATTCACATCACCGCTTACGAATAAACGTGATGACGAATATGGAAAAGACCTGACCAAATTCGGAGTGGAAGTCATTAAAGCAGTGAAAAGTGAAATGCCTGCCGACATGCCTTTAATCATGCGTATTTCTGCAAAAGAATACGTTGAAGGCGGATATGGCATTGAGGAAAGCATTGCCTTTTCACAAGTCTTTAAAGAAGCAGGCGTCGATATGTTCCATGTAAGCTCTGGAGGAGAAGGCCCGATTGGAGCAGACGGAAGACCGGGTACGCATGCTAGCTATCAAACTCCGTTGGCCAGGGAAATCAAAAAAGCTTTGGATATTCCAGTGATTGCTGTAGGTCGATTAGATGATCCGATTCTAGCAAATTCAATCATTGGCAATGAAGAAGCCGATTTGGTAGCCGTCGGCAGAGGGATGCTGCGGAACCCTTATTGGGCACTTGAAGCATCTAAATCTTTGAATATAAAAACGGAGATCCCTAAACAATATCAACTAGGTTTCAAGCATTGATACGGATTTTTAAAACGCCGGCGAATATTATATTCGCTGGCGTTTTTTCATTCAGGCTCCATTGTGACTATTGTAGGGATTATTCGTTGTGATTGGATTTGATGTATTTACTTAATAAATGTAAATAAATATAAAATTGAATAGTTTGTTGCATTTTTGCTGATCGATCATTCGGGAAAATGGCAATAAAGCCCTAAGAATCATTGCGCAAGCAATGCCCGTCATGGAATTTAGTGTAAGCCTTTTCAAATGCAATGTAACAGGATTTCCGTTATGGTTAAGAGTGGGAATTATACCGATAAATGGGTATTTTCCGTTCTTGGGGAAGAAAGTGTTTATTCAACGTGATGGAAGGGGAGCGAATATGTATACAGAGCGATTTGAAAATGCTGCTGAGTCCAATGAAATCGTAGGGGGAAAAGCTTTAAATTTAATTAAAATGAAGAAGTTGGGCATGCCCGTGCCAAATGGGTTTGTCATTAGCAATGAATCATTTATGCACTTCGTGGAAAGAAATGAACTGGATTTACAAAGTGAAGCCATCCAGTCCGAGATTATGGAAGCGAACATCCCGGATGATTTGTCAAGCATCCTGTTGAGCTCTTTTCATGAGCTGCGAGAAGATTATACATCAGTGGCAGTCCGTTCCTCTTCGGGTGCAGAAGACCTGGAAGGGGCATCCTTTGCCGGTCAGTATGAAACATACCTGAATGTTAAAACGGATGAAGAATTCCTATCAAGGGTAAAAGGCTGCTGGGCTTCCTGTTTCGAGAACCGGGTTCGGCAATATACCAAAACCATTCATGAAAATGTTGAAAAAATATCAATGGGCGTTGTGGTTCAAGGTCTGATACATTCAGATGTTTCAGGAGTGATTTTCAGCCAGGACCCCGTTACATACAATCCAGATCATATAGTGATAAATGCCAGTTATGGGCTCGGGGAGGCGGTGGTATCTGGTATCGTGACACCCGACACCTATTTGGCTAAACGTGATGGTACGAAGATCGAGAAAATCAAGGGCCGTAAAGAACTGAAAATCATTTCCGGCTCCACAGGCACGTTAGAAGTGGAAACCACAAAAGTGGAACAGGATGCATATTGCCTCAATGATGTGCAGCTTACACAGTTGATCGAATTGACACTGGAGGTGGAGAAGCATTATGGACATCCTGTTGATTTGGAATTCGCCATTCAAGATCAAAAGGTATATCTCTTGCAAGCTCGCCCGATTACAACAGTGATCGAAGACGCTGAAGTCATTCCAGAAGCCAGGAAAGAATTTATTTTAGATCGGACTGATAAGGAGGACTTTTGGTTTTTGATCGATTCAAGATTTCCTGATCCAATTTCCCCTTTATTCGCATCCATAGTCACCCAACCATTTTATCAAGGAATGGCTAAAGCGGCAGAGGAACTTAGGGAACCGTCGGGATACATCCAAATGAAAGTCCATAACGGGTATTATTACGGAAAGCAAATCCACCTAGAAACGGACCCCAAGCAATTATTCATGGAAAACGAAAAGCTTATGGAGAACTTGTATCCAGATTTGACGAACAGGATGCATGATATTATCCATGATCATTTATTGCCAATTTATCGATATATGGATGAAGAAACTTCGAAGGAATTGACGGCAGCCAAAGCGATAAGAGGGTTGGGTGAGGTAGAAGGGTTTTTCAAAGAGGTCTATTACTGGCATTTCATGATTGTCCTTCCGCTTGCGAGTATTACTATTAAACTTGAACGGCTATTCAAAAGCTTGCTGGGGACCGAACCGCCCCATGAACTCTACCAATCCATGGCTGGAGTGATGAATAAGTCACTGGAGTCCGATCGAATACTGTGGCAATTATCTTTGAAAGTGAAGAATGAACCTCAGTTGCTGAAGGTGGTCATGGATGCCGATGAAGGAAATGTATCCCGGGATCTGAGCGCGTTTGGAAAAGGGAAAGATTTTCTGGAACGTGTTGATAATTTCGTCAATGTTTACGGGTACAGATGCCTTAAGGCACATGATTTCGTTGGGGAAACCTGGATTGAAAATCCAGAGCATGTACTGCAAATCATTAAGAATTTCATCATCAATGGATATGATTTCGATAAAGAATTCGAAACGGCAGTAGCTGACGGGAAACGGATATACCAAAGGTTTTTAAATGGAATTGAAGATTCTGCTGAGCGGGACTTATTTAATAAACATTACCAAATGGTCTTGGATGCTGCTGTAATCACAGATGATCATCATTTTTATATTGATGCCATGTTCGACGCAAAGGCACGTTTATACTTATTGAAAGTAAGTGAGCTTTTAGTTGAACAGAACGTGCTTGATGACGCAGAAGATATTTGGTTTTTATATAAAGATGAGGTCATAGCCGCTTTGGATGCCCCCCACTCTTTAAGGGAAACGGTATGGGAACGGAAAAGGCAATATGATTTGCAGGGTAAAATGAAAACGCCATCATTTTTTGGCAAACCTAAGGATGAAGATCGTGCTTTCGTGGAAATGGTGTTTGGCTCACTGGAAGAAAGCAAGGAAAATACGGCGAGTACGATTAAAGGAATTTCAGCATCCGGAGGAGTATGCGAAGGAAAAGTCAAAGTGATATCCGGTATGCATGAAGCCTCTAATTTTAAAAAAGGAGATATTCTGGTCTGCAGGAACACGACACCTGTCTGGACGTCCTTTTTCCAGGATGCAAAAGCAATCATTACCGATACAGGCGGCATGCTGTCCCATTCTGCGATCATTGCCAGGGAATATCGGATTCCGGCAGTGTTAGGGACAAAAGTAGGAACGGATCGCTTAAAAGATGGAGATCGTGTCATTGTCGATGGGAATACGGGAACCGTTACGATTATCGATGGATGAGCAAGCAGAACACAGTGTTGTTTTAAGGACTGAGGTGAAAGAATGAGCAGACAGAAAGAATTCCTGATGATCATTTTTACTTTAATGGCGGCGTTTCTCGTACCGATCAATTCAACGATGATTTCGATAGCACTGGGCTCGATTTCAGACTTTTACGGTTTGGATATTCACAGTGTCACTTTGGTCGTCACCATCTATCTCATTGTAATGGCCGTTACCCAGCCGATTGCGGGTAAACTTGGGGATTTATATGGCAATCGGAAAATCTATATAATTGGCATATTACTATTCCTTGCTGCCTCGATTGGATGCGGGCTTGCGCCAAATATAGGCATGCTTGTCGCTTTTCGGTCACTGCAGGCCATAGGGGGCGGATTGCTGATCCCGAATGTCGTTGCCCTTATCCGACAAACCGTTTCACGTGAGCGGCTGCCGGGGGTGTTGGGATTTTTCGGGTTGGGAATGGGTCTGGGAGCGGCAGTAGGTCCATTGATAGGCTCACTTTTGATTGCTGTATCCAGTTGGAAAGCGATATTCTTGGTTAACGTCCCTTTTTTATTGGGTGCACTTGCTGGAGGCATTTTTCTTTTACCAAAACTGCAGAAAAAGCATTCCCGACAGCCATTGGACGTTATCGGTTCCATTTATTTAGCTGTTACGATCACTTTATTGATTACGTTGACTCATGCAGAATCAACGACGATGTACATCGTACTCGGTATGGGGAGCCTTCTATTTCTGGGATTATTCATACGGAAAGAACGTTCTGTCCCATCCCCGATTATAGACTTTAGCTTATTTAAGAGTCCTATATTCGTGAATGCCAATTTATCTGTATTGATCAATAATTTCACGATGTACGCGATTTTGTTGGCCATGCCGCTGATCATGACCACAAAAATGGATATTTCGGCTTCCGTGAGCGGTATCATGTTATCACTGTTCTCCATTTCAATGGCTTTAAGTAATATGATAGGCGGACAGCTTAATCGGAAATACCCTTCGGAAAAGGTCATATTCCTGTCATTCGCCATCACGGTGTTAACGAATCTATTATTCTTATTCGTCATCCAATTCCAGTCGCTTCTGTATTTAGCTGTCACGCTTATCGTGAATGGGTTGGCTATCGGTTTAGGGCTTACAAGCATGCAGGTCGCTTCCCTGGAAGCAGTGGAGGAATCCGCATCGGGCTCGGCATCGGGAATCTTTTCTACCTTTCGATATTTTGGGAGTATCATCTCATCTACATTGATAGGAATCATCGCCAATTATTCAATCCTTTTCGGTATCCTGATAGTGGCGGCAGTTTTAGGAGCATTTTTATCCAGCATGGTCTTTAGAAGCAATAAAAATTTGAGTGTTGATGATAATTTCTGAAAATAAATACATGGCATGAGGGAATTTTCATCAGCGAATCCATTATGTGATGTTTAACTGGAAATTTTGCTATAATGAAAAAGATAAATCAAACGATAATTCGAGGTGCTAATTATGGAAGAAATCAAAATCATTACAACTGAAGAAGTGGAAGCTAAGCTTGAGGCAGGCGAAGCGATGGAACTTGTCGATGTTCGTGAAGACGAAGAAGTGCAAGAGGGAATGATCGAAGGCGCGAAGCATATTCGCATGAATGACATCCCGGCGAACCTTGACTATTTTGATAAAGAAAAAGAATATATTTTTATCTGCCGTTCAGGACGCCGCAGTGAAAATGTATGCCACTATCTTCAGGAACAAGGATATAAAGTGGCAAACATGGTTGGCGGAATGCTTGAATGGGACGGCGAAGTCATCGTTAAGTGAAGTTCTTCAAAAAGACCTGTTACTTTTGTAAGCGTAAATCCAAGAATGTGACGGCTTATTTGAATGAAGAAAGAAAAAAGATCATGGTTTGTTCACAATGCCGTGAATATGCGGAAAGACGCGCATATTTGAAGGCGTGAAAAAAAGAGCCTTTTCATCATGAAAGGGCTCTTTTTTCGTGCGCCCGGCATGGGTGCAATCTATAGGGTGAAAGTCCCGAACCATGAAGGCAGTAGTAGTGGTTAGCTTAATGCAAGGGTGTCCACGGTGACGTGGAATCTGAAGGAAGCAAGCGGCAAACCTTCGGTCTGAGGAACACGAACTTCATATACTG
>NZ_JAGGQN010000088.1:0-5268 GCF_018613275.1 Bacillus sp. ISL-4 | reverse complement strand
AGAGACGCACCAATCCGGCGCCGAGTCATTGAATGTCCTCACGGAGAGATCATACGTCATATCATTGTCCATGAAATCCACCATATTGGCCAGTTATCTATATGGGCACGTGAAATAGGAAAGGAGCCTGTTTCCGCAAATCTGAGAGGAAGAGGGCTATTCGATAATTAGACTGCCTTTGCCGATTTCACAAACAGGCGCGATTCTTTAATAAGAATCGCTTTTCTTAATGAACTAACAGTCTTATGGAACTAACGGGGCAGGTTAGTGCCATAAGAATTCTATTTGTAAAAAAATGAGATGTCTCTTATCAAGAAACATCTCATGAATATCTATTCTTTAAATTTTAACAACCTAATTGCATTTAAAATAACAATTAATGCAGCACCTGTATCACTTAATACAGCCATCCAAAGTGTAAGCCAGCCAGGAAAGATTAGGACTAATGCAATTACTTTAATAATTACGGAGAACCAAATATTTTGTTTAATAATAGTTAAAGCTTTTCTACTTAACTTCATTGTATGAGGAAGTTTATCAAGATTATCAGCCATTAAAACAATATCTGCTGTCTCCATTGCAGTGTTAGTTCCTGCACCACCCATAGCAATACCTAAATCTGCTGTTGCAAGTGCTGGAGCATCATTAATACCGTCTCCTACCATTGCCACCTTATGTCCTTCATTTTGTAATTTCTTTATGGCATCTACTTTATCCTCTGGTAATAATTCTGCAAAATAACGATTAACATTAGCTTCTGAAGCAATCATTTTTGCAGTTCCTTCATTATCTCCAGTCAACATTACAGTTTGTTTAACTCCACTTTGTTTTAAAGCCTTTAATGCTGATGACGTTGTTTCACGTATTGTATCAGAAACTGCAATCATACCAATTACTTGATGATTTGTACCGATAATAATTACCGTTTTCCCATTGTTTTGTATATCTTGAACATGGTTTTTTACATCCTCTAAAGATACATTCATTTCTTCGAATAGTTTTAGATTTCCAGCGTAAAAGATATCTCCTTTAATTGTTGCTTGAACGCCTTTTCCTACGATACTTTTGAATAACTCGCCATTTTTAGGCTGAATTCCTTTTTCCTTTGCATATCCAACAATCGCTTTGGCTATAGGATGTGTTGAGTAATCTTCTAATGTTAATGCAATTGAAAGTAATTCCTCCTCTGATACGTTAGATACTTTGATTTCTGATACTTTAGGCTTCCCTTCAGTCAAAGTTCCTGTTTTATCAAATGCAATGGCAGTAATGGCACCTGCTTTTTCTAAGAACGTACCACCTTTAATTAAGACTCCGTTCTTCGCAGCGTTCCCAATGGCTGATACGATCGCAACAGGAGTAGAAATCACTAAAGCACAAGGACAAGCTACAACTAACAGTTCGAGTCCCTTATAAAACCAGTCTCCCCAAGTGCCAAATCCAAGGAGTGGAGGTAGCACCATAATTGCCAAAGCTAAAATAAATACAATAGGTGTATAAACACTTGCGAATTTATCTACAAATGCTTCTGTTGGCGCTTTTTGTTCCTGTGCTTCTTCAACCAAGTGAATAATTTTTGATATGGTCGTATCTTCTGCTAACTTTGTGACATTAACCTCAAGAGAACCATTTTCATTTATAGTTCCTGCATAAACTGTATCACCAATTTCCTTATCTACAGGAATGGACTCTCCTGTAATAGGAGCCTGATTGACGCTTGTTGATCCTTGGATGATCTCACCGTCTAATGGAATTTTATCGCCTGGTTTAACAATGATAATGTCACCAACTGTTATCTCTTCAACTGGTTTTTTAATTATCTCTGAACCAACACTGACCCAAGCTTCAGGAGGAGCTAAATCCATAAGATTACGAATCGAATTCCTTGTACGTTCAATTGATTTTGTTTGTAGTAAGTTACCGATTGCAAATAACCAAACTACGGTAGCTCCTTCCAGCCATTCACCTATTAGAGCAGCTCCAATAGCCGCAGCAGACATTAGAACATTCATATCCAGAGAACGACTTTTTATTGCATAGAATGCACTCTTGACTGGTTTATAACCACTTATAACCATTGCAATAGCGTACAGGATCGTCGACATTATAGGAGAAATCCCATTAAATGAACCGATAAAACCGAGAGCAATTAATACTCCAGACAAGATAATTAAGCCTTTGTCGTTTTTATTTTTGTTAGTCTGTATCGAATTCTTATTATTTGTTTGTAATGAAGCTTTAAAACCAATTTTAGAAACCTCAGAAATAATATGTTCGACACTATCGGAATGTTCAATTTTCATTTTCCCAGTAGAGAAATTAACACTGACATTTGTAACGGATGAGAGGGTATTCAAGTGGTTTTCTATGCTCTTAGCACAACTACCACAGTCCATTCCCTCAATTTCCAACGTTTTTATATTCCCTTTTTGGTTTAAAGGCTCAACAGAATATCCAAGCTTTTTGATTTCACTTTCTATCGGGATAAAAGCATCAAGGTGACTTGCAGTCACCTGCATTTTCGCTGTACTGTAATTAACCTTTACTTCAGCGATATCCTTTAATGTACTTAAACCTTTTTCAATGGTTTTTGCACAAGCTGGACAGTCCATTCCTTGAACTCTGTATGCCATCTTCTCAACAGAATAAAGTGGATTCGAGATTGTCTCGTTTGTCTGTTGTTCATTACTACTACAACAGGTTGTTTTCACTAAAGTTTCATCTTCTTTAATTGTTGTAATACTGCTACAACAATTATTTGTTTCTTGTTTTTTTTCACTTGGAAGGGAAGTGCTGCAACAGCTTATTTTCTCTAATTCTTTATCTGTTTCCTTTGATGCATTACTGCTACAACAACTAGTTTCTGCTTGTATTAAAACAGGTATTGAATTAAAGCTATTTACTGAATCTTTGTTACTTGTACAACAACCTGAGGTTTCTTGTTTTATATCTAAATTGGTGGAGCTACAACAACTATCCGTCCTATTTTCATTATTTTCGGCTTCGTTATTTGAATTACAGCATTTGTCAGCCATTTTAACCACTCCTAATCTATATGACTTTTGCAGCATGCAACATCATTTTGAACATCTTCAAGAACTACGTCGAACATTGCTAATAAATCTCGTATATGCTGATTACGTAAACTGTAATAGCAGTATTTTCCTTCATTCCTTCCAACAATAATTCCACAACCTTTTAAACATGCAAGGTGTTGTGAAATATTAGACTGATTCCCCTTAATTTCTTCTACAATTTGAGACACAGTTTTTTCCTGACTTTTTATACTTTCGAGAATTTGTATCCTTGTTTTATTAGAAAATCCATGAATTAGTTTAACCTTCATATCTATATCAATATTTTGCATATATTTACCTCCTAACATATTAGACAGAACTAATGTGTTTTGTTATCATCATATTAGCATTGACTAATATGTGTGTCAAAAAGATTGAAATTTAACTATGTATAAGGAGTCCGTGAAATGACAAAAAATTTCTTACTATTCTTTTTATTTGTATTTGTTTTATTTCCAAATCAAGCACTAGCACACACTTCTCTGGAAATCTCAACACCTAAAGATGGTGAAGTAATAACAGAACCCATTCAGGAGTTAACTTTAATTTTTGGGACAAAAGTTGAACAAAACAGCATAATTAATGTTTCAAATTCAAACGGAGAACCTGTTAAACTAGGAAACTTTGTGATCGAGGAGGAAGAAATGTGGGCTACCTTTTTTCAACCTTTAGAGAATGGAAATTATAAAGTTGACTGGAAGATCATTGGTGCAGATGGACATCCGATAGAAGGTACGTTTTCCTTCTCCGTAGATGTACCAATAGATGAAGCCTACGTTGAAAATAAGGGAGAAACAGAAGAAGAACGAAAACAAGAAGATAATAAAGCAAGCAACACAAAAAAAACAAAACAGGAAGTACAACAAAGTAACGTGCCTTCTTATATAATCCCCTCCATTTCAGTTGTTTTATTTGTCGTAGTTATTGGAAGTTTCCTTTGGCTAAGGAGGAGGAAGAAATAAAAAATGTTTATGATCGGAATCATCAGTGAGCCGTTATTATATCTTTGTTTTTCTCTATTACTTGGGAGATTTATTCTACGGCTTGTCCCCAGTACTTATAGACCCGATTTTAATGTACCTAAAGGTGTATTAATGCTAGCAACAGCCGGTATAGCAATCTTTTCATTTATACCCGTTTTACAAGTGATTTTATATCTTTATCAGGACATTGGGTTTAAGCAAACACTTAAATCGGTTCTTTTTACTTTTGAAGTGGGAAAAGCCTGGATTTTTACGTGCTTTCTCTCAAATCTATTATTTATTTATATTGTTTGGTTTGATTATCGAAAGAATCAACTATATGCATACATTGGTATTGTCATTACGTTCATATTAATTCTTGCACTAGGTTGGTCCAGTCATGCTAGTTCTATAGAGCGATGGAAAGGATTCCTTGTACACACTATTCATTTTCTTGCAGTAACTATTTGGGTAGGAATTTTATTCGTGGTTAGTTGGGCCTCAAAAAGCCACTTAAATTGGATGAAATTTTTAAAATGGTTTACACCCGTTGCATTAATTTGTTTCTTGATAACTGTTATATCAGGACTTTTTTTAATGACTGTAGTGATCGATTATAAAGATTATGCAAATTCTTGGATTCTTCCTTATGGACAAGCACTTTTAATTAAACATCTTCTCATTGCTCCTTTATTGGCTTATGTCTTAATTAATAGTATTTTGATACGAAAAAAATTAAAAAATAATGATAATTATAATCCAAGGCCTTGGACGAAAGCTGAGAGTTTAATTGTATTTCTAATTTTCTCTGCTACTGCTGCATTAGGGCAACAAGAGCCACCTCATGATATTGAAACAACAATTGCTGCATCAGGAGTGTCTAGATTATTTGACCTTTTATATCAAGGAAATATAACAGGCAATTTAGTAATAGTTTTTGGTTTTGAATTTAACAGTGTAATGTTATTATTATTAGCCTTATCCTTCTTGGGACTAACAATATTGTCATATGTAAAGAGAGCACCTATCCTATTAGGTTTCTCAATGAGTGTATTATTTGTAGTTGCTACATATTTGTCATTAATGGTAAGCATCCGATAAGATGGCGCGATTCTGGAATAAGAATCGCTTTTCTTAATGAACTAACGGGTGCGTTAGCTGAAGATCGGAGTTGTCTTAAGGCAGCTTTTTCTTCTTTAACTAACAGGTGTTATTGTTTAATAAAAAAA
>NZ_JAGGQN010000087.1:0-8570 GCF_018613275.1 Bacillus sp. ISL-4 | reverse complement strand
TTAGCTGGTTTAGTTGCATAAAGAAAAAGCTACCTCAAAGACAGTTCTGATCTTTAGCTAATGCACCCGTTATTAAGGATTATTGTAGAGTTGACACAAACTGTGCAATAGGAGGAGAAAGCCTCTGCCTCAGATTATTTGCTTTTCGGAGCTTCTGAAACCCTTACCTTGCGCCCCGGTGGCATCAATGTTTTCCTGTGCCCTTCCCTTCTAGAGCTACAGATGAGTTTTAATTTCACTTAATCACTGCCTTAATTTATTTTAAATTCTATGTATATAACTCTTAACCATATCAAAACCTATGACTAGCAACACATTACATTCATAGGAGCTGACAACATGGCTAGAAATAACAACAGTAATCAATTAGTAGTTAATGGTGCAGAGCAAGCTCTAGAACAAATGAAATACGAAATCGCTAGTGAATTCGGTGTTACACTTGGCGCTGATACAACATCTCGTGCAAACGGATCTGTTGGTGGAGAAATTACAAAACGTTTAGTGCAAATGGCTGAACAACAATTAGGCGGAAGAACTCGTTAATCGAAATCATATGTAATGTTAGGGATAGTCATTGGACTATCCCTATTTATAATTTTTACAAATTTCAAAAAAAAGAAACAGAACATCAGTAGCTGTTATTTTGCTATTTCGCAGTACGAATACACTGCACTTGTTAAACTAACCTGCCCCTTTAGTCCAATAAGGCTTATTGTAGACCTGACACATATTTTGACGTAAAAAGAGTAATTTTACTATCTGGTTTTTTTCTTGTTTTTATCCCGAAAATAAGAAATAAGTGCGTCACCTATAGTAACCAAAATATCAAAAAACTCTAGAAATAGATTTAACAATTAACCAGAGGTGTTGCCTTTTGAGACACCAAGAGGGTCTTGGTGAAGTGAGTCTATCAACTCCTTATCCTCCCTTCGGTCCGGTACCGTTGACAGACGCCATACGGGGCTCTCTCGCCTTCGTGAGAGGTTGCCCCTAGGTTTTTTTTCCCTAAAAAAGCAAAAAGGACGCTTAAAAGCGCCCTCAATGCGAAATAGAACTTTCTTGAACTTTGGTTAGATTTGAAAATTAATCGTATATCACATTTTTTCCTTCTTCACTTAATTTTTTTAAAGATGTAAGCATATGATTTATCTCTTCATCGGAGTGTCTTTCCCATGAAGCTAATTCAGCTATTATTTTTAGAGGCGATTTAGATCTATATGAGCGTGTTGGGTTTCCAGGAAATTTTTTATCAGTTAAGTTAGGATCATTTTCAAAATCTCCTAATGGTTCTACAATGTAGATTCTTTCTTTTGAATTAGATTTTGCTAATTCAGCACCCCATTTGGCAGCATTTAATGTTGCAGTAAAGTATATATGGTTAGATTTTTTTTCTTGGTAATTTGATAAGTATTGCGGTTCTAATAAATCACCAATTTCCAGTTCTGCTTTAGTACCATGAAAAAAAGGACCCTTATCTAAGACATCTTTTTTGTCATCCATACTGATACACCTCTTCTATTTTTAGATTTGTATTTAGCAGTATAGCGTAGGAATTACAAAAAAAACAGTCTATAAAAAGAATATAAATAACGGTATAATGTAAGTAGAGAGAATGATATTGAACGGAAATTACCTAGTATTACGTTTTAATTAGTAAGCAGGTACACTTTGGGAGGAAGAGCAGCGAAAGCTGCTCTTCCTTTTTTGTCTTTTCCCCCTTCGGCAGGCACAAAGGTTGATACTTGGGTGTTTAATTATGGCTAATTTTTAATAAATCTTTATAAACAATTTTATGGATTTGAGGTTGTTATTATGAAGATCTGCAGTAGGGAATTTTGGGTTTAATGAACAGTATGAATACACACGCTTGTTCAACTATCCTGCCCCGTTAGTCATAATGAACGAAAACGGCTCCCATCGCTTAACGTAGATTGCACTTGGTCATAATGTTACTACCAAAAATAAAAAACCAAGTGTAGAGCTACACACGAAAAGGAGCCTATATTATGAAGGATGTTCAAAAATTTGTTGGTTTAGACGTATCTAAAGATTCAATTGCTGTTGCGGTTGCTGATTCTGGTCGTGGTGAACCTAGATTTCATGGAACTATTCAAAATAAACCAGAGGATATTCGTAAATTGATGAAAAAGTTAGGGAAGCCTGAAAGCCTATTAGTATGTTATGAAGCAGGATCTTCTGGATATGGAATTTATCGATTTCTTCTATCTATGGACATTGATTGTATGGTTGTCGCACCCTCCCTTATTCCAAAGCGATCGGGCGATCGTGTGAAAACAGATAAAAGAGATTCTATTAGATTAGCTCAGCTACTTCGCGCTGGAGAGCTTACTTCTGTATGGGTTCCAGATGAAGATCATGAAGCATTGAGAGACTTAATTCGTGCTCGTCATGATGCTCGTGAGGATTTACAAAGTTCTCGCCAGAGACTTGTTCACTTCTTACTTCGCCATGGAATACGTCCTCCGCAAGGAGTTAGAAATTGGTCCGTAAAACATCGTGAATGGTTAAAACGATTAACATTTGAAAGAGCTTCTCAACGTATTGTTTTTCAAGAATATCTTCATGCAATCAATGAAGTTGAAGATCGTATGAAACGAATCGAAGCTCAGATTCATGAAGAAGCCCTTCAAAGTGAACATGCTCCAGTAATTCAAGCTCTTCAAACATTAAGAGGAGTCGCAGAAGTCACAGCTGTTACTTTGGTAGCTGAAATTGGACAGTTTTCTCGCTTTTCAAACCCAAGACAACTAATGTCCTATGCTGGACTTGTTCCAAAGGAATACTCGAGTGGGTCTAGTCGTTGGCAAGGTTCCATTACGAAAACCGGAAACTCCCAAATTCGTCGTTCCATAGTAGAAGTTTGTTGGTCTTATCGCCATCGACCATCTCTTAAAGGTGAATTGCTTAAACGTCAAGAAGGTCAAGATCCAGAGGCAAAACGTATAGCTTGGAAAGCTCAACACCGGCTTCATATGAAATATCATCGCATCTCTGCTAAAGGAAAAGGTGGAAAAGTAGCTGTTGTTGCAGTAGCCAGAGAATTACTTGGTTTTATTTGGGCTATCGGTTGTGCCATTGAGGATAAGCAAGTAAGTGTATCGAATGTTGCTTAAGCAGATCGAAAGTAAGATTATAATAAATGATTTTATCGAATCATAATTTTGTGATTTAGAATTGAAGATTTGGCTCGAAGGCAAACCCCCGGGAAGGAGAACCCTCATGTGCAACTATGCACTAGGTCTAGGTACTGAACGTGCGCCGTTAGTCCGAGGCAGCTCCGTGACGGATGGAGTGAAATGTGGTAACCAACCCACGCATATCAGTTTGTATACCACCGTCAACGTTTTGCCTTCGTGCCAAGTTTTTAAGGTTATCCTTGTTCAACTTTTAGAATTGTATCCATTTCGATTTAGCTTATCAAGGGAAAGTACGCCCTTGATAAGCTAAATCCGAAAGGATATTTGGTTTATAAGTTGAACAAGGAATAACTCTATTCATAGCTGAATGAAACACCATTTAAAAACATTTGGGTGTGGTGGGTTGACAGTTTCGTTCATATCAGTTGCATAAAGAAAAAGCTACTACCGGCAACAATTCATATCAAATTAAATTATTTTTTAATCAGTGATTTTAACTTTTATGTTAATAATCCGTATTATGTTAACTAATTCCTCCCTAAGTGATCTTTAAAAATGACATTCGATTGTTTATAGCAGAAATTATTTCTTTATTCAGGTTCCCTTTAATTTGGATAATGGCAATCGCTTATACAACTATTGTAGTGAAGTTAAAAGGAGAAGTTCGAATACAGCGAGACAAAGTAATTGACGAACCATATACTAATCCAGAAGAAATTTCAAATCCAAATAATATAAGGAATTGAGAACATATCGATATTCGTTTTATGAAATCCACACAAAAAAAGTAGTAGATATACATCTGCTACTTTTTTTGTGTTTCTTATTTTACAATGAAGCTTTTAAGATAGATAAGATATCTGCTTTATTTAACTTTTTAAAGTTGCCAAATCCTCCATGCTCCATTTCACGAGCAGCTATTTCTGCAATTTCGTCTAGTCTCTCTTCTCCGATATCATAATCAGATAAGCGAGACGGTGCACCAAGGCTTGACCAGAAAGTACGTAACTTATCTATTCCTTCTAAAGCAATTTCGTTGTCGCTTTTGCCTGCTGTTTCAATATCAAACATGCTCAGCATTAGACGCTTCATACGAATTACGTCTTGATCGAGAACGTGTCTCATCCAATTTGGGAATAAAATTGCTAAGCCGCCCGCATGAGGAATATCATATACTGCTGATACAGCATGTTCAATTGTATGGGAAGCCCAATCGCCAAAGTAACCCATTTGAAGTGTTCCGTTTAATGCAATTGTTCCTGAAAATAAGATGGTTTCACGATGTTCGTAACTTTGCAAATCCTCTAGTAATTTCGGCGCTGTTTCAATCACCGTTTGTAATACTGAATAACACATACGGTCTTGTAGAGGTGTGTTTTTCACGCTATGGAAGTATTGTTCAAATACGTGACTCATCATGTCTACCATGCCGTAAATTGTTTGATCTCTAGGAACAGACATCGTATTTACAGGGTCTAAAATAGAAAATGAAGGGTGTGTTACAGAGCTCCCCCAAACATATTTTTCATTTGTTTCCCAATTAGTAATAACAGAATCAGGATTCATTTCAGAACCCGTTGCTGCTAATGTTAATACTGTTCCGAACGGTAGTGCTTTTGTAGCTGTTACTTTTTTGTTGATGATATCCCAAACATCTCCCTCATACTGAGCTCCAGCAGCAATAGCTTTTGTACAATCAATAACACTTCCTCCGCCAACAGCTAACAAGAAATCAATTTTTTCATTTCGACAGATATCAATTCCTTTTCTTACCGTAGATAATCTAGGATTCGGTTCTACTCCAGCTAACTCTTGCACGTTTACTTTTAAATCTTTTAATAACGTAAGAACTTGATTATATAACCCGTTTCGTTTAATGCTTCCTCCACCGTAAACGAGCAAAATATTCTTTCCGTATTTAGGGATTTCTTCTGATAACGCTTGAAGCTGATCTTTTCCGAAGATTAATTTTGTGGGGTTATGATAAGTGAAGTTCTCCATAATATCTGTATGCCTCCTAGTTGAATTTCATTAAGTTGTCGCAATACGCAAACAAGAGTGTAAGTATAATAGTAAAATAAAATAAAAACAAGAGAAAAGTACTCAACCCGCGTACTTCACTTTATTGATTTATTATAAAAATAGAGAAAAGAAATAAAGAACATTCGTAAAGTATTTTTAAACTTTAACGAACGTTAAAAGAGAACAATTATATTAAAAAATGACCTGTTCGTAAAAGTGTACTTTTACGAACGTCAGAATGATATATTTTGTACAACTCTAACCGAACAATCTCGTGCCCTTTTTATATTCTTTTTCACTACTTACTATAACTCTTGAATATTTTCGCTTTGCTATTCGCGACAGATATATAACGGTTTCTTTGCTTTATCCATTTCCTAACATTCTCCAATCGAGAGTCAAAAGCCCTTTGAAATATACCTGTTAGCCGGAAGTCAAAAAAGTGTTGTTTCTTTAACTTCATCAATGCTTCTTCATAAGATGAAAAGTCAAGCTGTTGGAATAGGAACCATTCCATTGTCTCCTGAATATATACTTGATTTGTCCAACTATTCAGTGGTACATTAACAAATTGCCAGGGATGGAATACTCCAGGGTAAACAGCTTCGATCACTTGAAATGGAGAGTCTCCAAAAAGATTAAAGACACCCCTTAAACTATATTTTTTAAAAAAATGAAAATCAACTTGGAAAGGAATTTCTTCCATGGGGATTTTGAGTTCTTCCTCAATCACATATTTTACAGCATTAATAGCGCGATTTTTCCCTTCTTCTCCATACCAATATCTACTAGGAACCTGTTTAAACTCCCATGGCCTGAATTGTCCTGGGTAGGCATTATCAATTACATCAAAATAATTCCATCCATAAATTAGAGCAGGTGGTCTTAGACGGTGACACCACAAAGTACTCGCCTTTACCTTTAGAGGAATTTCATGTACCGGTATCAATAATCGTTCCTCAAGTAAATAGCATGTCATATAGCGCAAATATTTTTTTCCATCTTTGTCTAAGAAAAAGTTATTGGGAAAACGATATATTTTTCTTTCTAAAACATCTTGGTAGATTTTAATCACTCTTTCTCGACTCATTCTCTCAAGCTCCTTCCGGAAATTTTTTCAAAAAAACTATTATGGGTAATAACGAAATGGTTTTTTAATTGAAAATGGATATTACTTTTGCTTAATAGCTTACTTAATAGACTGATTCTGTTTATAAAAAGGGTCAGGAACTCTGTCCCTTTTTTATGAAAATACATGAATTACAGAAGCAATTTTCTACACGTTTCTTTCAATAAGATAGTGTCATGGGCATGTCCACCAATGAATAAACCCATACCCTTTCATTCCAGAAATAGATTACTTTCATTAAGTTCGGATAGAAGGTCACTTCGCACACTACTGGAAATGAATGCTTTTTGGCTTAGGACCAAAGAATGATAAAATGCATTAAAGAATAAATTGACAACGTATGAAATACTAGCTTGAATCGACTCTCTTTCTATTTCTTTTCCCTATAACAGCTATCACCAACAAAAACAGAGGAATCATCGTTTGAATCAATAGTCCGAAAGGGGGGAAAGCCCCGATATTATACCGAGCCAATTCCATTGTGTTAGGAAGTGACCAAAAGCCGAATGATACAGTCAGAATCCCTAACGGCCATACAATAGGCCGATAGTCCGAAAGATTCAGCCACTGTGCGGTACCTAAAGTAGCCGCATAATAAAACACAGAAATTTTGACAAACGCTCCTACGATCCAAATGGCCATGACGACGGACTCCATATGTTCAAAGAAGTCAGCGATACTGATGTATCTAGCTATTTGCATCAAGGGATAAACCCTAGAGGATGTCGCTGGTCCGAGTACAAAAAGAACAACCAGATTCACCACAACTAACGTCATCATCACGGCAAATACCGTCATCATTCCATACTTCATTCCTTTTTTCCTATCTGCTAAAAAAGGGAGAAGAAAAGTGATAAGAAAAAACTCTGTGAACCATGCACCCGGTACAATCGCGCCCTTGGTTGGAGGCGTAATCCCATCCTCCAATAGCGGGAATATATTTTTAAATTCTAAATCGGTAGACACTAAGATGATTAGGAGGAGGATTGGAAATATAAACATTGGCAAAAACAATTCAGCTGCTCTTCCTAATCCTTCTAATCCTCCGCGTACGACCAAGGCACTGAGGAATATCATCGATGCCATGATTACACTAATTGGGGTATTGACTAGAAAGGAGTCGACAATAAATTCTGCGTAAGCTCTGGTTATTTGTCCTGTGCCCTGGATATAAAAAAACAAGATTAAAAAACCGATAATTTTCCCGGCGAATCGACCAATGATGTGTTCACTGAACTGGATTACCGTTTGTTTCGGATAAAGTTGGTGCAGCTTATAAGCGATATACACCGTCACATACCCGATAAGAGACGCCAAAATAGGGGACAGCCACAAATCTGTTTTGGCATATTTTCCTGTAATACTTGGAACAGAAAGAATGGCGGTAGCCACTATCGTGGGATACATCATGACTGCCATCTGAAGCGAGGAAATTTTACCTTTCTCCATCATCTTTCTCCTTTCTGTAATAGAATCGAAAATCCGAATCACGCGCGCAACCCACTGACAGATTTAATTTTTCATAAACTCCCTAAACGGATTAAAAAGAGTCCCAATCTCATTTTTCCTTCACCTTTTTTCCGGCAATTCCACCGGTTGTTTAATAGCCCTGTCTTCGGATATAGGCCACAACATGGATTTCCATTTCCATCTCCGCGAATATCTCATCCAAGTGAATTTCTATTTTATTAAACTGATTGGGGTATATCCGCATTCTCTCAGTCCTCTTAGAAGTAGATTACTTTCATTGAGTGGGGATAGAAGGCTCCCATTAACGGAAGTTTCCGGAAATTTAACGCTTTTTGGGTTAGGACCAAAACTAAAGATTACTAAAATATTTTAAGGACAACAACGTTATGTATTAGCATGAATCAACTCCTTTTCTTTTTCTTTTCCGTATGGCAGCAATCACCAACAATAACAGTGGAATGATCGTTTGCATCAAAATACTTTGTAAAGGGAAGACGTTGATATCATTACGACTGGCATCCATAGAGCTAGGCAACGACCAAAAGCTGAATATGACAATCAAAATCCCTATCGGCCATACAACAGGACGATAGTCGGAGAGATTCAGCCACTGCGCTGTACCTAAAGCAGATGCATAATAAAATACGGAAATTTTCACAAACGCCCCTACTATCCATACCGCCATGACGGCGGACTCCACATGTTCAAAAAAGTCGGCCAAACTGATGTATCGAGATACGTTCATCAAGGGAAAATTCTTTGAGGGTGTTGTTGACCCGAGTACAAAAAGA
>NZ_JAGGQN010000086.1:0-11255 GCF_018613275.1 Bacillus sp. ISL-4 | reverse complement strand
ATTATAACATTAGTCTTTACGTTTTATACGACTTTTATCTGGAATCTGTTATTTTTGATTACACAAAAAAAGCCTGCAGATTTAATCCCTAAAAGGGACCTTATCCTAGAAACCGGGATCGGTTCTCAGCATCCCCATTATGAAAGCTTTTGTCCTATTGATAATTCGTTGATCCCATGCCCTTAATTTTAGTTTTTACATGTATGTTTATTTTTGATTTTGCCAGAGTGTTCCCCCATTCTTCTTGTACTTTTTTCCACTCTTGATAAGTGTAGGCTCTTGCATACAAGCAAAAGTTGCAGTACTAAAATACTTGCTTTATTATTTAGGGTATAGTATATTAATTGACGCATCAACTATTGAGCTATCAATTATTTTTCTAACGTATGAAAAGAGGGTGTTTCTTGACGAATTCATGTTCTAATGAATCTTTTATTTTATATATAATGAGCTGCCTTAACAAACAGATAAGTTCAAAATTTGAAAGTTGTACGGGCATTAGTCAATCAAGACATGATATCTTATATCAGCTTTATCAAGTTGATGAAATTAGTCAAACAGCACTTCAAAAAGAGGTTAACATTGACGGTGCAGCGATTACCCGGCATTTAAAACAACTTGAAGCGACTGGGATGATTTTAAGACGCAAAGATCCGGAGGATAATCGATTTACTCTTGTCTGTCTTTCAGATCATGGTCGCAAACAAATTATTCTCTACCAAGCTGAAAAGGCTCGTTTTGTCACTTTGATGCTTAAAGATTTTAAAGAAGAAGAACGTCAAGAGTTAACAGATATGCTGACACGCATTCAAAAAAATATAAGCCAAGTCTAACACTTGATTCGTTACAATTTGAAATGAGAATAACTATAAATTAAACTACTAAAGTTAAAAAGAGGAGACTATCAACTATGACTACTACAGCACAATTAACAAATGATTTCAAAGAAATTGTCACAGGACGCCGCTCCATAAAAAATTACGACAAATCCGTAAAAATCAGTAGGGAAGAAATGGAGGAAATACTTACCTTAGCGACACTTGCTCCTTCTTCAGTTAATATGCAACCATGGCGCTTTCTTGTAATTGATAGTCCTGAGGGAAAAGCAACACTTGCACCTCTTGCTCGCTTTAACCAAAATCAAGTCGAAACATCTTCCGCAGTAATTGCCGTATTTGGTGATATGAACAATTTTGATAACGGCGAAGAAATCTACGGTAAAGCTGTAGATTTAGGGCTTATGCCTTTAGAAGTAAAAGAAAACATATTAGCCTCATTTGCTGGATATTTCGAAAAAATCACTAGTGAAGAGATGAAAGAGGTCGTTCTAGTTGATGGTGGTCTTGTATCCATGCAACTAATGCTTGCGGCTCGTGCTTATGGCTATGATACAAATCCAATCGGTGGCTATGAAAAAGACCAGATTGCAGAAACTTTTGGATTAGATAAAGATCGATACGTACCAGTTATGCTAATTTCAATCGGTAAAGCAGCAGATAATGGCCATCAATCAGTTCGTCTTCCAATTGATAAAGTCGCACAATGGAAGTAATGTAATAAAGAATCCATTCATTAAATTTTTTATGCTTAACAAAAGAGAGGATGACGTTTAATGATTATCATTCATGCCGTATTCAATATTAATCCAGCAAAACAAGATGCATTTCTAGAGGAGATTCAACCGCTAATCGCAGCTTCAAGAGCGGAAAGTGGAAATGTTTCTTACAATCTTCACAAAGCTACAGAAAAAGACAATGAATTTACAATGGTTGAAGTTTGGCAAGATCATCTAGCGGTTGCAAGCCATAATTCAAGTGAGCACTTCACCTCGTTTGTTGGTAAAGCTAAAGAATTCCTCTCTTCACCTTTAAATGTTAACGCATTTGAAGGACAACCATTAAAATAATGAGTTAAAATGTATGGGATTTCCTATATCCCATCTTATAAAACAAAGAGTTGCTGCTTCGGTAAAACAAGCTGCAACTCTTGTTTATTTCTATTCCATTTTCTCGAACATCACGCGCTTATTTGGCGTACATAATCTGTGTGACAATTCCATGGAAAGAAGAATGCAAATAGTTCCATTTATTTATCGAATTTCAGTTTTTCCAAAGCATCCGCCAATGTTGTATTAATCGGTTCTTCTTTATTTTGCTTCTTCATGAAATTGGAGATTTCGTTGTTTGACACTTTTTGATTTTTGTTTTGTTAATTATTTTGATGTTCATGCGAATTCTAAAAGGAGGGCTGAAAGTGTATATGCTTCAGTCACCCAGGATGGGTATCATCCACAATGAAGCGAAATATCTAGGGATAGCCGGCTAATTTTTTGACGAGTTTCTTCTATTATAAAGTGATCTTTTTAAAGTCATTTTCATACTCTTTAACTAATTTATAAAAAGTCGTCTTTTTTACGCCTAATTCCGCCATGGCTTTTACGGCTATAATTTCTCCTGCTTTCCATAAATCATAGACTTCTATAAACTCTTCAGTTACTTTGGCTTTCGGTCGACCGAAGGGCACACCGTTTTGTAAAGCAACATCAATTCCTTCACGCTGCCGTTTTCGTATACGGTCCCTCTCCTCTTCCGCCATCCAGGTAAAACAAGATCTGCGATGAAGGTCCCTAAACTGTCCTTAAATTGAGTAGTGTCCAACAATGGCATATCCATGACCACGATAATCATAAAACAGTTCTCCGATTGATGAATGAACTAGGATTGAAGTCATTGGTTCGCATGAAGAAATACCGTTCGTACAAAGGGAACATCGGCAAGATTGCGCCCAACATTCTAGCACGTGATTTCAAGGCGGCAAATTCCAATGAAAAATGGGTAACAGACGTCACGGAATTCCATCTAGCTGGGGAGAAACTATACTTATATCGCTTGGAATCGAAAGATTCACCCATTCTCCATTCAGATCAGGGCTGGCATTATCAGATGAAACAATACTCGCATGACTTGAAAAAACATAACATTACACAAAGCATGTCCCGCAAAGGAAATTGTCTCNNATGAGCCCGGTAGATTACCGGATTCATGCCCTCAAGGCTGCCTAAGTAAATAAAGTGTCTAACTTTTTGGGTTCACTTCATCGTAAAAGTGTACTTTTACGAACGGGTTCTATTTGTTAATGTAAAAAAGGACAAGGGAGGGAGAACAGGTAGACCATTTAAATAGTGGCAACAAAATACCCGCCTCGACCATTTTTGGATTTGGTTTCAATTTTTAGTTGTCACTATACATCGTAATGATGAACTCACCTTTCAAAAAGTTAAGGTTAAATTCCCAATGGATTTTATCTGTTATTTGATCTATTATATGGATTGTCCTTTTGTTTCACTTATTCCATTATGGCCTGTTGCTTCATTTTTCGACTTGAGTACCACTCCAAAAACTAAAGCAAGTATAGAACCAGCCATTAAGAAATAGCCTAATACGTAAAAACCATTAGATAAATCACTACCTTCTGCTACAGCACCTACAACGATAGGTCCAACAATTCCGCCAATATTTCCGCACATATTGATTAACCCGTTTGCTGTACCTGCTTGGTTGTCTGGAAAGAAGGACATAGCCCATGCCCACCATGGACCAAAAGCTGAATAAATTCCTATTCCTGCTATTATCAGGAGAACCATGTTAAGCACAAGTCCTCCTGATATGAAATGCTCAGCAGCGAGTGCTATACCACCTATCATTAGCGGGATTGAAACAAATAAAACTCGATTTTTCCCTACATGGTCTGACCACACTGAATTAATATACATAAAAACCGCAGCTAAAACAAATGGGATAGCCGTCATCCAACCAACGGCACCAATGCCACTGTTGCTTAATTGTTTTATTAGACTTGGCATCCATAAACCAAAACTGTATACACCGGTAATCCATAAGAAATAGATAAAAGAAAATACCCAAACACGATAATTTTTTATTACATCTAAAAAGGATCCTTTTTCTTTTATCACTGTTGAACGGTTTTCTACAAGATAATCCCGTTCTACTTTGGAGAGTCGCTTATCCTTCTCAGGGGAATCTGCCGCAAGCCATGCGAACAAGATGGCTAAAATTAGAGGTGGAGCGCCTTGTAAAATAAACATGGTATGGTAGTCCCATTGCGTGATCATCCAACCAGCTAGTGGAGCCATAATAATGGAAGAGATGGGTAGAGCCATCTCAGCAAAGTTTACCGCTTTAGCTCTCTCCTTGTCTAAATACCAATTTACAAAGAAAATAGAGAATGCCGGCCATAATACACCTTCCGCTAACCCCATAACAAATCGAAAAAATAGAAGCATGTCAAAACTTTTGATCAAACCTGTACAAATCGCTGAAATACCTAAAACAACTAAGGAAATCACTATTACATTTTTTGCACTATACTTTCCTGCGGCCCATCCTCCTGGTACCTGAGTTATTACATATCCCCAAAAAAATGCAGAAAGCACAACCCCGATAGCTGTCGATGAAACTCCCAGTGATTTCACTATCAGTGGAGCAGCCATCCCTATATTAGACCGATCCATAAAAGCTGCTAAGTATATTAAAAATAGCAATAAACCGATTCTGTACCAACGTGCATTTGGAATTCTCATATTATGACGCTCCTCTAATTCGATTTATTAAACTGGAGCCGAATCGCTAGGTTGGAATACTGCGTCTATTTCCCTTGGAATTCTTTCACTTTACTTAATTGGGGGAAAGATGATTTAACGGCTAAAATAATAGGCCCTGTCTTTAACGCTTTTTAGCTCGACCTTTTCACCAATATGGACACTGCTCTCATTGAATCTCGCTGTTACTTTTAACCCTTCGTCTAGATGTACCAATATTACAAAATAAGGAGATTGATCTGTAAATTGCTCAGGGGCAGCATGGATTTTTGTATACGAATAAACTTCACCTTTTCCGCTTAGCTGTCTATCTTTTAATTTTTCCGAAAAACAGACAGGGCAATGATATTTATCCGTACTAAGAATCTGGTCACATTCCATACAATACTTTGCTGATAGTTCCATATTATGCCCCCTTCCTTCGGAGTATATGGACGGTAGAATAAGCTCCCATACCTCCCAAATTTTGTGCAAGGCCGATACGCGCATTTTCAACTTGATTGCATGCCTTTCCATTTAGCTGATCAACAATCTGAATAATTTGAGCAATGCCAGTAGCACCTATTGGATGTCCTTTTGAAAGTAACCCTCCGCTAGTATTCACAGGAACAGTACCGCCGTGTCTCGTTAAACCCTTTTCAACGGCTTCCCACCCTTTTCCTTTTTCAAAGAAACCCAGTTCTTCAATCGCAATAATTTCCGTCATAGAGAAACAATCATGTAATTCAACGACATCAATATCCTTTGGCTCAAGACCTGCCGCTTTGTAGGCTATTTTTGCAGATTCATAGGTGGCAGAAATATGAAGAAGATTCTTTACTTCCTGCATAAGGGGGGACCCAGATGACTGTCCTGAAGACAAAATTTCAACCCCATTTTCTCCTTTTTGAAGCACTACAGCAGCAGCTCCATCTGATATAGGGGAACAGTCAAATAATCCAAGAGGGTCAGTAACAGGGCGGGCATTCATTATTTCATGAAGAGAAGTTTCTTTCCTGAAATGGGCAATGGGATTCGATATAGCGTATTGTCTATTTTTTAAAGCCACCATTGCCAGATGTTTTTTTTCAGCTCCGTATTCATAAAAATACCGATTGGCAACGACTCCAAAAAAGCCTGCAAAGGTAAGGCCAGAAGCCCCTTCATTAGAATCATTATCCATGGCAAGATTAATAGATTTTGTAATTTTTTCCGTATCCATGCCCGTCATCTTTTCAGCTCCTGCAACCAGAACCGTATCGTACTCTCCTGCTTTTACTAGCTGGTAAGCCTGGCGAAAGGCCAATCCTCCCGACGCGCAGGCACCTTCCACTTTTACGGATGGAATACTGCCTAGCCCAAGTTCATTAGTAAGAACCGAACCTAATATTTCCTGGTTTGCTAACGGTCCTGAAGCAAAATTCCCAACAAATACAGCATCCACTTTTGGACGTCCTGCCTCAATAAGTGCATCTCTGCAAGATTTGATGAGCATGGATTTAATGGATTCATTTTTTTTTCCGAATGTTGTTATTCCACTTCCTATGATAGAAACAGCTGTCATCGTATTCCTCCCTGAGGTTGATAACTTTCTCTCAGAGTTTTTCTGAGGATTTTTCCATAACTATTTTTCGGTAAGGAGTCTACAATATGAACAAAACGTGGTTTTTTATAGCTAGCTAAGTTCTTTTTACAAAGTATGATAATTTCCTCTTTATCTAGATTTATCAATTGTTCATTCAATACTATATGTGCACAGATAGTTTCACCCCATTGTTCGTCCGGGATCCCGAATACACAAGTTTCTTTTATGGCCGGATGCTGATTTATTACTTCTTCCACTTCACGTGGGTAGACATTCATTCCACCTGTAATAATTACATCTTTTGTACGATCAACAAGGTGTAAATATCCTAATTCATCTCGCCAAGCAAGATCACCCGTATAAAACCAGCCATCTTTAAATGACTCATTATTTGCTTTTTCATTATTCCAATAACCTTTCATTACTATAGACCCTTTGCAAGTTACTTCACCGATTTCTCCGTTTGTAACTTCATTACCGTTGGGATCGGAAATTTTAACTTCTACAAAAGGACCAATTGCACCACATGAATCAGGATGGTTTTCCAACTCTTGTTTTGGCATCATGGTTATGACCATTGGTGCTTCAACAAGACCATATGTTTCGGCAAATATCGGCCCTAATAAGCCCAATGCTTTATGAATCTTTTCGACGGAAATGGGGGAACCTGCCATATTAATGGATTTAACATATCGAAGCTTTTCTGGATTAAAATTTTTTCCGTGAATCATTAAGTTTACTAAGGTAGGAACCAGGAAGATGATTGATATTTTCTCTCTTTCTAAATCATCAATGAAATCATCAGGTTCAAATTTATTGAAAATGACTTGTTTTAAACCAAAAAACAATGCGCATTGTGCTAAAAAGTTACTCCCGTGAGTTAATGGAGCGACATGGCCAATAGTATCTCCATGTGTAATTTCACAAATCATATTTAATGAGAGGGCACTCGAAATCATGTTGCGGTGAGTAAGCATTGCCCCTTTTGGTTTACCTGTAGTTCCTGAAGTATACATAAGGGCGAACAAATCATCTTGGTTTATTTCAATATCAGGAAAATCAGTTAGTTGATTACTGATAAATGATTCATATTCTGTATCAATATTTATTTTTTTAATTAATAACCGAACAGGGTTAATTAATTCTTCTTCCCCAATTAAAATCGATGCTTGGGAATTATCTACTATATACTCAAGCTCTTTTGGATGTAGACGATAATTTATAGGTACCTTTACCAAACCTGCTAGCGCAACAGCAATATCAAGTTCAATATGTTCTCTCCGATTACTCATAAGAACAGCAATACGGTCCCCTTTTTGTAATCCTTCCTCTATAAAAGCATGAGCCAGCCGACATGCATTCATTCTAAGTTGACTAAATGTGAGAGTACCTCTGGAATCTTTCACTGCTATTTGTTTACTGTACTGAATAAGTGTTTTTTTTGCTAATGCACTTAATGTCTCCAGTTCAATTCCTCCCTCTTAATGATTGGAAAAGTTAATTACTTTAAACCCTAAGTTTGCATCAAATTCACGAACAGCTTCAATTTTGTTACTAGCTGTTATAGAAAATTCTATTGTAATCAGTGTTGGATTTTTTCCTCTTAGAAAGTGTCCAGCACCCATTTCCCCGTCTTCGGTTATTACTAAGCCATGAAAATGTATATCCAATTCTTTAGATTCATTTTCACAGATGAATCCAGTCCCACTTATAAGCTCAACAGGTTTTTTTATAGTAATTTCGCTTCCATAGCCTAAAGGCATTCCATTCAAGGTTTTGAAAAGTACGTATCCCACTTCCTTAAGTGAACCGATACAAGAAACGATGCCAGATTTAATGTTATGCTTTTCGCATTGCTTTAATATTCCATTCATAAGGTCAGATCCTGCTGAAAGTGATCCAAAAATTGTAAAACTTTCATTAGCTTTATATGAATGACTTTGGCGAGTCGTGGGTTTACTTCCTTCTGAAAGATTAACCAATGGCAGAACCACCACATACTTTAAGTACTTCACCTGTTACATAATCAGATCCTGAAGAAGCAAGGTAAACAACTGCATCAGCAATGTCTTCGGGTGTCCCTATTCGTTGAATCGCCTGGTCCAACTTATAATTCATTCCTTTGGTAATGACTGTTTCTATAGGGCCAGGAGCTATACTGTTGCAATTAATTCCTAATTCTCCCACTTCTTTTGCTATCCATTTCGTAAGAGCTATTACACCGCCTTTAGATGCTGCATAAGCCGGACCCGAACGACCACTTTCTTCGCCTTTTTCCCCTTTTTTACCTGAAATCGGTCCCCCCATAATCCCCGAAATAGAACTTATATTAATGATTTTCCCTGATTTCTGCCGTTTCATATGTGGATAAATAGCTGCTTGTGAAAAAAGGAAAGTTCCTCGCAGATTAGTATTGATGTCTCTGAACCACATTTCATCTGTCATGCTTTCTAAATCAAGGCGTGAGCAGGTACCTGCATTGTTCACTATTATATCGATGCTTCCAAAGTGTTCAACCGTTTCATTTACCACCTGTTCCACTTGATCTCTTTCTTTAATATCAATCTTGTAAATAAACACTTTAGTTAACGGGTTTATCTCTTGAATTTCTTCTTTAGTCCGCTCACAGTTTAGTAGATCAACCAAGACTATATGTGATCCTTCTCTGGCTAATGCTTTTGCAGAAGCTGCACCAATACCTCGAGCTCCGCCAGTAATAATTGCTACTTTATTTTCAAGTCTTCTCGCCATGGATATTCCTCCTAAAAATTGAGTAGTAGATTACATGTACATTTTATAGAGCTCCACCGAAATTAAAGCGCTTACATTTGAGCTATTTAACAGTCTTATGAAGACTGGATGTACCTTTTTGTAATATTAGAATTTTTATCGAAGCGAATACATTTAAGTTTACGAGAATTTTGATATTTCTTGTATATTCAAGCATGTGGCCCGTTACTTCAAAGGTACCATTTCATGGTGTTATCAGGCTTTTAGACGATTGATACCCCATCTTAGTTGAAATTTCTTGTGAAGCTTTAAGTAATGCAGTCACAATGTCATTGGGATTATTTCTTTCCTTTATTCTGCCAGCAATACCAGCTAAACAAATTGTTCGAATAGTTTTTCCTTCTGCATCTTTTATAGGACAAGCAAATCCCTGAAGACCGATTTCATATTCTTCATTGTCCACGGCATAGCCAAGTCTTTTAATTGTGGAAAGTTCAGCTATTAATTCATCTTTATCAGTAATCGTGTTCTTCGTATAAGAAGTAAAATGTTCACTTTCCATATATTCATGGAGGCGTTCATTTTCAAGGGAAGCCAAAAATACCTTTCCAGATGCAACGGCATGTGCTGGAGCAGTTTTACCTGAATCAAATACAATTCTTACTGTATAGGAACTTTCCATCTTATCTTCATATTGACAACGGTATCCATTAAATGTTGCCAATAGGGCACTTTCCTGGAACCTCTCTGCAAGCTCAAGTAAGTATGGCTTGCAAATAGCAACAATATTATATTGATTTTGTGCTTTAACACCTAGGTTAATAAAAGATTGCGATAAAGAAAAAGAGTTATCTGAGTGTTTATCTACATATCCAAGGTCTTGGAGAGTGGATAAAAATCGATGAAGAGTACTTTTATTAATATTGAGTTGTTTAGATAATTCGGAAGGTAGTCTTGATTTTAAAGCGAGCGCTTCAACTATTTCGAAAGCCCTCTCTACACTCTTGATATTATAATCCACTATACTTCATTCGCTTTCTTTAGTTTCACATTGTGAAACCATGGTTTTATTTTACTGATTTCAGAATAATTCAATTATTCATAAAAGTCAACATTATTGTAAATTAATACTTTTTTTACTATTTCTTGAGAAGTAACTTGAAAAGTAAGATCCTAATGATAAATTAAAAATCATATTAATAACTGCTGGCACAGCCGCGATTTCTCCAAATACTTCAAGCGCTAAAATTGCTGCTAGTGCTGAATTACACAACCCCACTTCAAATAAAATTGCAATAGCATTTTCTTTCTTTATTCCCATCATTAGTGCAAACTTATATCCGCCAATCATAGGTAAGAGTACTTGTAAAAATACGGCACAAGCAATAAAAAATAGTAGATTTGTTGGTACAATAACCTGACTGCTTACATTCCCTACTACACTTAAAACAATTAAAATAATTGTAAGTGATGAGATGAGCTTTGAATATGGTTGGATTTTGTGAATGTTCCCTCGAGAAAAATGATGAATTAACATACCAGCTATAATGGGCAAAATAACAATAATAAGCATCTTTTCCGCCATTTCAACAAAAGAAACTTGAACACTGCTATCAGCAAACACATGCATTATGGAAGGAGTTAAAACTGGGGAAATAAAAACATCAATAATACCCATGACTACAATCAAAGAAGTGTTGCCTCCAGCTATAAAGGTATATAACGTGGCCGCTGTTCCACTTGGTACACTTCCAGTCAATATCAATCCTGCCGCCAAGTCAGGATATTTCCAAAAAAATAGTTTTGCTAAAATTACAGAAACTAGGACAGTTAATGTCCATTTAAGAACGATTCCCGTACACAAAACTAAGGTTGATCGTTTCACCTCCTTTAAATCCTTCCAGGACATTGTTAGACCTGTTAAAAATAAAACGAAGCCTAATAAAAAACTGGTGCTCTCATAAAACCAAGAAAAAAATTCAGGTTTAAAAAAAGAAAAGATTGCAGTTACTGTAATATAACCTGGCAAAAACTTTGAAACATGATTATTTAGACTTTGCACTTTACCAGCCCCTCTTTCAAATTATCGCTATCATATTTTAAAAAAATTAAATTTTCAAGGAATTTCATTTCAACTTATTGTATGGATAGTTAACTTTTTCCACTTTTTTTAATTCGTAAAAGCTAAACTAACCTTAAAGGCAAACAANNATGTATATCGCTAATTGCTTCCCGAAGGTCTATGACTATGAATACACCCCATTCCCCTACTCCGACTTACTGACAGTTAAATAAGGCGGCAGAGTTTGCTGGCGTGGAACATAAAATCATTGTAAGGACTTA
>NZ_JAGGQN010000085.1:0-8423 GCF_018613275.1 Bacillus sp. ISL-4 | reverse complement strand
TGAAACTATACTAACTCCAGGTGCTTTACTTCAATAAGGGAGTTGCTTTCGCAGCTCTTTTTTCTTATGGAGCTAACGGGGCAGTTTAGTTGAAGAATGTTTACCAGATTTTTTTCAACAATTGGGCGGAATAGATAGGTTAAATAGGAAAGGAATTTAAATATTATTAGAGAACTATTATAAGAAATAATGCTTACTAATCATGAGACAATAATATGTATTACAGTGATAAAGGAGTGATTAAATTGAGTGACCTAAAAGTGATTGAAAAATACAAAAGCAATCTGCAAAACTATTCTTTGGAGCAAATAAGATATATAACGGCTGAAGGGGTTTGGTCTATCGGTCAAATGTACGACCACTTGATCCTCGTTGCCCATGAGTACCTTGACAATGTGGAAACTTGTGCGTCAGCAAAAGAAGAGCAAAAGCTTGGAAAAACGGAGTTTGGTGAGCATTTATATAAAATTGGAGGATTCCCACCAATTAAAATCAAGTTACCTGACGAATTAAATACCCCACCAAGCAATTCAGACAGTAAAGAAAACCTTATGAGTAGGCTTGAACAGGTAATGCAGAGGTTGAGACAATGGGAATCTAAAGTAGATGCTATAAATCCAAATTACAAAGTTAAACATGATGGCTTTGGCTGGCTTAACTCGAGAGAGTGGTATGATTTGGTCAGCATGCATTTCCGTCATCACTTGCATCAAAAGTGCGAATTAGAACAAAAGCTTGTGTTCTGAGAACTTACAAGCTTTCAAGATTTTTTAAATCAGCTTAATGAAATAGAAAAAGAGTGTTGATTTATTTATTCAACTAACGGGTGCTTTACTTCAATATCAGGAGCTGTTCAGCAGCTCCTTTTCTTATGCAACTAAAGGGGAAGAATAGCTCTATTAGAATATTGATTATGCTGAGATTAAATATAAAAAGCCCGACCTATTTAGTCGAACTTTCGAACTTTTTTACATTATTGCTCTTATATAGTTATTTCACTACAAGGACAGGACATTTAACGCGTTTAACCACCTTATGGCCCACACTACCTAATACCATTTCTTGAAGTGAATTTAATCCTCTACTGCCTATGATAACTAAATCAAATTGTTCTTTATTTGCATAATCAAGGATGGACGGACCAGGTTCACCATACAGCATTTTTATTCCATAGGATTTATTATTTAATTTCATTTGTTCTTCAGCAGGAAGGAGTTTCGTTATTCGAGAGAGTTCTAATTCTTCTTTTCCAGAAGAATGCAGGATATCTTTTTTAGACTTTGAAAAGTCTACCACAAAAACAACTTCTATCTGGCATCCACTAGACAGCTTCTTTTGTTGCTCGCATTGAATTTTCTGAACCATCTAGTGCTAATAATATTTTCTTATACATTATTTCACCTCTAAAAAAAATTAGTGTGCTGGCATTTTTTTATTGGAATCATTATAGATAGCTAATTTATCTACAATCTTTTTACTAGCAGAATCTAGTCCTTTAATTGTAACGCTGTTATTTTGTTCACGATATTTAATGACGACTTTGTCAATGGCGCCAACGGCTGAATCATCCCAAATGTGAGAATTAGAAAAATCAATTACAACGCTACGGTTTTCGACAGTAAAATCAAACGAATTGACAAAGCCTTCAACAGAAGCAAAAAATAATTGACCTTCTACATTAAATAATAATCCGTTTTTGTGCTCTTCTTTGGCCACTTTTATTCGCGATATTTTAGCAACAAAGAAAATAGCACTTAGGATAACCCCAGCAATGACACCTTTCGATAAGTCGTGGGTTGAAACAACAATTATTACCGTTACAAGCATAACAGTAGCATCACTTTTTGGTGCTTTTCGTAAATAGGAAAACGAAGACCAATCAAACGTGCCTATGGATACCATTATCATAATACCTACTAAAACAGGCATTGGAATTTGTACAACTAAATCGCCTAATACAATAATTAAAAACATTAAAAACAAACCAGCAATAAGGGTAGATAGCCTTCCACGTCCACCTGATTTTACGTTAATAACGGATTGGCCAATCATCGCACATCCAGCCATTCCACCAAAGAAACCCGTAATGATATTAGCGATCCCTTGTCCTCTAGCCTCTTTGTTTTTATTACTATCTGTATTCGTCATATCATCAACAATTGATGATGTGAGGAGTGTTTCTAATAAACCTACGATAGCTAAAGCTAATGAATAAGGGAAAACGATAGCTACTGTTTCAAATGTAAAAGGTACATTTGGAATAAAGAATTCAGGTAATGACCTTGTAATAGCACCTAAATCTCCAACTGTCCGCAAGTCAAAGTTTGCATAAATTGCAACAACTGTTAAAGCAATGATGGCAATTAATGGTGCGGGAATGGATTTGATAAATCTCGGCAATACATAAACAATGACTAATGTTATAGCCACAAAAACGTACGTGATATTTGAAATACCCAAAAAATGAGGTACTTGAGCCATAAAGATTAAGATGGCTAATGAATTGACAAAGCCGATCATAACAGCCCTCGGAATGAACTTCATTAATTTTGCTACTTTAAAAACACCAAAAATGACTTGGATAACCCCTGTTAATATAGTTGCTGCTAATAAGTAATTCAGACCATGTTCTTTCACTAAAGGAACCATTAGTAATGCCATCGCACCGGTGGCTGCAGAAATCATTCCAGGACGACCACCTACAAATGCAATAATAACTGCAATACAAAAAGATGCATATAATCCAACCATTGGATCGACTCCTGCAATAATGGAAAATGCAATTGCTTCTGGAATTAACGCTAGTGCTACAACAATCCCAGCAAGGATATCCGCCCTAATATTTAAAAACCACTCTGTTTTTATCTTTTCAACCACTTTTTCATGCACCTCACATCTATTATTTTTTGACTTTTAACTCTCATAAAAGTCGAGTTCGATAAGCAATAAAAACAGTCTAACACCATTCGTCCCAAAATGGAACGGTTTTGGGACTTATTTTTATAAATCGTTATGATATGATAAAAATAAAGTCTTAACTGTTAGGAGAGTTGTATGTTAATTGGATATATGAGGCCGTATCTAGAAGACCTAGAATGTGAAGATCAACTAAAATACTTAAAAAAAGCGAATTGTACAGCATTCATTTTAGAGGAACATTCATCAGCTAAAAAAAGAACACAACTTAAAAGTATGATAAGCAACCTCAACCAAGGGGATAAAATAGTCGTTACAAAACTTTATACATTAGCTGATTCAACACGTCATTTAGTTGAGTTATTAGAAATAATTAATTCTAAAGGCGCTTATTTTCAGTCCCTAACTGAAGATATTGATACAAGTAATACAGCCGGATATCAATTCAGTAAAATCGTGAAACATCTTGTTGAATTTCAAAGTGATGTAATAAGCGAAAAAACAAAAAAAGGTTTGTATGAAGCAAAACAAAAAGGAGTCACTACAGGACGACCAAGAAAACCTGACGAAAATGTAAAACGGGCTATTGTTATGTATCAAAGTAAGAAATATAGTCTGACTGAAATAAAAGATGAAACAGGAATTAGCAAATCTACGTTATATAGATATTTGGAGAGTTAAAAATTCTTTATTCACCGCAAAAAAAGCCGATCATTCCTTAGTGTAAGGAAAATCGGCTTTTTTTAACTAGAATTTCCGTATGTTTTCCGCGATTGGCTGGTAGGACCCCAGTATAAAGAGAAAAAATGAAAAAAAGTCAATGAAATCAAGGGTTTGAATGCACGATAATTTCTATTATCGTACATTCGAAACCGAATTAAAAAAATACCCTTCTTGAACTATCGGGGCAGGTTAGTTCCATAAGGAATGCGTAAGATTGTATTATAAATACAAGGGGGGATATAGAAATGATGAAAAGTAAACACAATACTGAACATTACATATGGGAGATAATTGTGATAGGTGGCATTTAGTGAAAAATTAAGATTTAAGTATTATCCATGAGCGTATGCCTGCTAATACATCTGAAATAAAACATTATCATCAACACGCACACCAATTTTTCTTTGTCTTATCAGGTATAGCAACCATTGAGATAGAGGGTAAAGAGATTACTTTAAATCCGCAAGAGGGAGTGGAAGTTCCTCCTTTGGTGCCACACCAAATGCTTAACAAGTCAAATAATGAAGTTGAGTTTTTGGTGACTTCTCAACCGACAAGTAAAGGTGATAGGATTTTAGTGGACTAAAACTAAATTTTCTTTATTGAACTATCGAACGCGATGCTTTAATAAGATTCACTTTTCTTAATGAACTAACGGGTGCTTATGTTGAACAACACGCCTACCAAAAGAACCTATAAATGGGTTCTTTTATAACGAGATTTCAACATTATCGTAACAGCCAAAGAAAAGCCCACCCTCACTGGCAGGCTTTAAAATTGCTTTCTATTTTCATAATCCTTTGTTCCAGACGGTCAATCTCTTTAGGTAAGGTCGTTAAAAGGTGATAATATAGTTCGGCATTCCAAGGGATAGCAGGATAAATGGTACTCATTGATTCAATGCCATTATCTTTAAGCATTGCATATCGCTGACGGGTCTCGATTAACGAGTTTGTTAAATTTTTTAAAAGAGTTGCCATTATTATTCCCCCAAGTAAATAACTGTCTAACTAACCATTCTATACCCTCTTTATTTATATACAAATCATTTTTAAGGAAAAAAATTTATTCAACTAATGGGCGCTTTACTTCTATAAGTGAGGTTGCTGCGGCAACTTTCTTATGGAACTAAAGGGGCAGGTTAGTGGAAGAGGGATTTAAAACACAATCATACTTACAAAAAAGTTCGCCATTTCTTTATTTATTACTATAATTCTTACTGTTGTTATTCGTGCTATACTTCGTGCCAATGGCATTCACAATTTTTTTAGCGACAATTCAATTGGTGGATACTTATTATATTTGGTCATTTTTTCATTGTGTTACTTATTCTTTAAAAGGCAGTCTGATAAATAAGACTTATATATAAGATAAAATCAATTAACTGGTAGCTTTACCTTGACACCAAATGGACTGTTTAGGCAGTCCTTTATCATTACAGGTTTTTCAACTAAAGGGCAGGATTGTGAACCGTTTCACTTAAACTGACGGGTGCATTACTGAACAACGGTAATGCCTTTTCTTATTGAGGTAACGTGGCGGGTTAGTGAAACAAGGAATGTGGTAAAATCCAAGTACTAAATGGGCTCTTGAAAATAAAAACTTGTCTCAATTACTTATACAGATGAAGAACTATCTATAGTTTGTACGGAAGAAGTAGTACCGTCGCATGTTGAAAATATTGAAATAAGTAACGAATGGAGATGTATTAAAGTGGAGGACCTCTTGATTTTTCAATGACAGGATTATTATCTTCCCTTGCTTCCCCACTTGCTGAAGCTAAAATTAGTATCTTTGCCATTTCTACTTATAACACAGATTATCTTCTAGTTAAGTCAGACACTTTAGAACAAACTTTACAGATATTATCTGAAAACGGACATTCTGTCATCTAATAATAATTCGCACTCAAACAAACATTACTGGAATTATAAATAATCTCCTTTGGTTCAAATCTAAAGGAGATTATTTTAGTATCCTAGATGCATTGAATTCCTATAAGGGGTAGTACCCGCGAAGCTTGGGGGGCCTGTTTTGACTGCACGGTCGATCAGCGCCGTGATAGGAGCGGCGAGGCGGGCCGGAGGAGGCATCTGGGCCGCCGATCAACGTACTCAGTGCCTCCTCCATGCCCTTCTTGGCGTCAAGAAAAACCACGAATAGCAGAAGCCATTCGTGGAGCGCCGCCACCGGATCCCGCTCTATCATCAGTTGTGCGGCCGCGCCCTGAAATCGCTGCTCGCTCGATTCGTCAAGATCGCGCTCGCGATAATACTGAAGAGATGCTCAGTTCGTGGCGCGGACGAGGGTTGGTTGCTGAGCCACGCAAGCGCAGCAGCTAGCGAGAACAGGTCATCACCATCCATGTCGGTACGCGCCAGACCCTCGGCCTGAGCGCGAGCGAGAAGTCGCGTGCCTGCCGTGCGCATCGTGACGCATGAAGCGTGGAGTGCGGACTCCGTGTCCTCCTTGGCTGCCATCATCGCGTCCACAACACCTTGATAGTTGCCCGTGAATGCAACGACGTCGCGTAGCCACGACACGAGTGCATCATCGGGTGAACTCGCAGTTTCGAGCTCACGTGCCTTTGTCGTAAACTCGTCGAAGCTTGCGCGGAGCAAAGCTTCGAGCAGCGCCTCTCTCGTCGGGAAATGACGATACAGTGTGCCGAGCCCGACACCAGCTCTGCGAGCGATTTCGCGCAGCGATGCATCGACGCCGTGCTCGGTTATAACGACGCTCGCGACTGCGAGTATGTGCTCATAGTTTTTCTTCGCATCGGCTCGCATCTGATTCCTCCTTGACAATCGGAGCGGTGCTCCGTATAATAACAAACGGAACAGTAATCCGTTTAAGTGGAGCACTGCTCTAAATAAGGATAACACATTTGTGTGAAAGGAGAAAGCGATGTCTACAAACACAATGAAGGCGATTCGGCTGCAGGAATTCGGCGGCCCTGAGGTACTGCGTTACGAGGAGGCCCCGCTTCCCGAACTGAAACCGGGTGAGGTGCTTGTCCGCGTTCATGCGGTTGGCATCAACCCCCCCGACTGGTACCTGCGCGAGGGGTATAAGGATCTTCCTCCTGAGTGGCAGCCGGCGGTGTCCTTTCCCTTCATTCTGGGGTCGGATATGTCGGGCGTCGTCGAGGCGGTAGCCACAGATGTGCAAGGCTTCTCCATCGGCGATGAAGTTTTCGGCATGGTTCGCTTTCCTAGCATGGGAGAGAGCGCTGCTTATGCCGAGTACGTCGCCGCGCCAGCGTCGGATCTTGCACTCAAACCGGCTGGCATCGATCACGTGTACGCCGCAGGGGCGCCGATGGCAGGTCTCACCGGATGGCAGTTCCTGATCGAGTTGGGGCACAATGAAGCGAATCCGTTTCAACCGGAGTCGCATCGCCCGCTGCCGATCAACGGCAAGACGGTACTCGTCAATGGTGCCGCGGGCGGCGTGGGGCACTTAGCGGTGCAACTGGCTAAATGGAAGGGTGCGCATGTCATCGCGGTGGCATCGGGCAAGCATGAGTCGTTCCTGCGAGAGCTCGGTGCCGACGAATTCATCGACTACACCAAGAGCCCTCCCGAGGACATCGCCCATGACGTTGATCTCGTCCTCGATACCCTCGGAGGTCCAACAACCGGTCGTTTCTTGCGTACGCTCAAGCGTGGCGGCGCTTTGTTCCCAGTGTTCATAGGCTTCTCCGACGCAGAGGAGGCCGCAAAGCTGGGCGTCACGGTATCGATGACCCAAGTGCGCTCAAACGGCCCGCAGCTAGCGGAATTAGGGCGCTTGCTCGATGCCGGGACGGTTCGCGTCGCCATCGACAGCACGTTTCCACTTGCCGATGCTCGCAAGGCGCACGAACGAGCCGCCCGTGGGCACATCCAAGGCAAGATCGTGCTCACGGTTGTGTAAGGACGACAGCTCGAATGATTATCGCACTCCTAGTGGAACGTCGCAAAACTTTGCGGCGTTCCACTAGCGAGGACCGCGAATGAGCTTTGAAAAAATTTGCTGACTTAAATTAAGAAAAAAAGGATGAACAACAATGATTATACTCATGGGTTACGTTCACCTAAATCCGTCTGATGTGAATGAGTTCACTGCAGACGTTCAGGCCGTCGTTTCCAGCACGAGAGCTGAAAATGGATGCCTCTTTTATGCCTTTACTTTGGAAGATGCGCGCGCCGGACGCATGCTGACTGTCCAGCGGTGGCAAGATCAAGAATCGCTGACGGCCCATGTTGAAAGACACGAGTCGGCGCCGTTTTTAAAAAAGTGGGGAAACAGGATGAGAATGGACATTCTAAAATACGATGCTCGTTCATGGAGTAAAAGAGTGAGCGTCAAATAGCCCCCCCTAGCGGCGGGAATGGACTTGGGATATACTTCTATTGATTCTGTTTCATCCGACAATCGGCGGGGAGCGAGGCTTTTATGGATAGATCGTACAAACCATGAGCGACACTTTTCACTTGATAAAATAGTTCATTTCATCATAAGTTAGGGTCTTATTTTTACTCTTTATTGCGCAATTTGTTGGATGCACTCGAGCAACATCTGGAAGTATTTTTGAAAGTAGCATTCAGTTTTCCCCCCTCAAAAGCGTTATTACAAGAAAGATTGTGAAATTTTGTACTTAAACTATCGGGTGCGTTAGTTGAATAAGAATAACTAAAAAAGTCGATTCCTTGAGATGGAAATCGGCTTTTTTAATAGGTGACATTTCCTTAGCGTTGTAAATCTGCATTTTCCTGACGCTACCCCATGCCCATCAAGCT
>NZ_JAGGQN010000084.1:0-7728 GCF_018613275.1 Bacillus sp. ISL-4 | reverse complement strand
GCTATTCGATAATTAGACTGCGTTTGCCGATTTCACAAACAGGCGCGATTCTTTAATAAGAATCGCTTTTCTTAATGAACTAACAGTCTTATGGAACTAACGGGGCAGGTTAGTTCAACAAGGAATACTGCATTTGAAATAGAATTTATAATGTACGTTAAATAAAGGACGAAGGGTTGAATGATTTTTCATTAACACAGCTTTATTATCTACCTTTTTATCGGAATCATCTTCATCGGTACCACCAAATACTGCAACACAGCCCCCTATGAGTACTATGGTAATACATCAAGCTCGGGAGAAAAAATCTACCATGTACCAGGTGGACAATTCTATGACAAGACTAATCCAGAACAGACTTTTTGTACTGAAGGAGAAGCGAAGTCTGCTGGTTATAGAGAATCTAAAAGGTAAGAAAAAAGGGTACTACTGTTAATTGAGTAGCACCCTTTGGCGGTACCCCTCAAAGAACAAATTGATTTCAGTACACCATCAGGAAAGCAAATGTTTACCATGCTTGGGGCTATTTCTGAGTTTGAACGTGATCTAATTAAGGATAGAACGGTAGAAGGCAGGGAACGTGCTAAGGCACAGGGAAAACATATGGGTAGGAAAGGGAGGGACGAGAAGGACGTTAAGAAGGCTTTAAAGCTGTATGATGAAAGAGAATCTAACGGTTTAAGCGTTAATGATATAGCCAAAATGACAGGTGTCCCACGTTCCACTATTTATGCTAAAGTGAAAGAGATGACTAGCAATAGCTAATCGTCTTTTTTCTTGTGGCATTGTTGTAGTTTTAAAATAAAGTCGTACCTTTTAAAAAAAGATGTACCGATTTTAATAAAGTTTAATCGTTTATAAAAATGATAAACCGAATTCAATACTTGATTTTGGTTTTCCTTTTCTTACTCCGCATTTACAGCAAATCCTTTTGTATCTTTTTAAATTTATAATTTTTTTAATGCACACTTGACACCCTTGCTACATAGTATTACACTATACCGGTACTCATTAATACTGAATACCTGTATAACTTATTAGCTTAGGAGGTGTATGCTATGGAAAATTTAACGGAAATGCTCAAAGGTGTGTTGGAAGGTTGTGTGCTGGAAATTATCAGCCGGGGAGATACTTACGGCTACGAGATAACCCGTCGCCTCAATGAAATGGGCTTTACAGAGGTTGTTGAGGGTACGGTCTACACCATTTTGGTGCGACTGGAAAAGAAAGAATTAGTGAATATCGAGAAAAAGCGTTCTGAAATGGGTCCTCCTCGCAAATTTTATTCATTAAATAATGAAGGACACGAGGAACTCGAACAATTTTGGGAAAAATGGAATTTTGTTTCATCAAAAATTAATACCCTAAAGGGGGAGAAATAATATGAAGAAATTTATAGAGCTAATCATTGGCGATTTAGAAAGCAAGAAGGAATACAAAGCATTTATGAAAAAAGTAAATTCTCTACCGAAAGATTACGCCTTTGTGTTCAAAAAGATTCAAAAGTACATGTGGAATTTCGGATATGGATTTGGTGAAGAAATCATCAATTTGTATGAACTGTTTGAAGCTAGTGCAGCAGAAGGCAAGCATGTGCTAGATGTTACCGGTGAAGACGTGGCGGCATTTGCCGACGAATTGATGGCTCTCTCAAAACTAGATGGAGAATCGGCGAGTATATTAGGAGGGCATGTAGATTTGAAAAAAGAAATTGAAAGTAGAGTTGAAGAGCAAGTAAAAATATGGACGAATAAAAAATAAGGTAGGAGGTTAAATACCATGGTAAATTTCATCAAAAAGATACTTGACGACAAAAAAGAATACAAAGAAATGATGGCGCGTGTGGAAGCTTTGCCAGGCGACTACCCAGAAGCCTATAAAAAAATCTGCAACTATATGTGGGGTTTCGACTCTGGAAGCGGCATGGATATGCTAAGAATCCAGTACGATCTCATTGATTTGTTTGAAGATGGTGCGGCAGATGGCAAAGACGTATTGGAAGTGACAGGTGAAGACGTGACAGCATTCGCCAATGGACTTATCGACCAAGCGAAAAGATGGGATGATAAGTTACGCAATAATTTGAACAAAAGCATTCTGAATCGTGTGGGTAAGAAAAAATAAGCGTTGAACAACCCAACTGAATAGCTCAGCTGTTCAGTTATATTTTGAACAAGTAAGTAGTATAACTGATTATCTGTCAGACTATATAGATAAACCCAGTTGCAAACGCTACTGCGCTGTGAGCACGCGCCTTCAGCTTTATATATAGGAGGGATTAGAATGAATAATAAATCAATTCAAGTGACTGGTTTGCAGAAGTCCTACAAGCAGCTTCAAGTCCTAAAAGGCGTAGATTTCGAGGTGGAAGAGGGCAGTATTTTCGCGCTGCTCGGCTCCAACGGGGCGGGCAAGACCACGGTTGTCAAAATCCTGGCCACGCTGCTCAAACAAGACAGCGGAATCGCCACCGTAAACGGATTCGATGTCGCGTTAAAGCCAGAAAACGTACGGCAGGCGATCAGTCTGACCGGACAATTTGCCGCCGTGGACGAAATATTGACCGGACGGGAAAATCTAATCTTGATTGCCAAATTACGATACCTCGACAATCCGCGTCTGGTAGCGGAAGATTTGCTTAGACGCTTCAGCCTGACAGACGCTGCAGACCGCAGGGTGGCTACTTATTCAGGAGGTATGCGCCGTAGGCTCGATATCGCCATGAGTCTTGTGGGAAAACCGCAGCTCATTTTCCTCGACGAACCGACTACCGGTCTAGACCCCGAGGCGCGCATCGAGGTTTGGAAGGTAGTCAAAGAACTTGCTGACAGCGGCACGACGGTATTCTTGACCACTCAGTATTTGGAGGAGGCTGAACAGCTTGCTGATAGAATTGCCATTCTGCATGAGGGTAGGATTATTGCCAACGGGACGCTTGAGGAACTGAAAAAGTTGTTCCCGTCCGCAAAGGTGGAGTATGTTGAAAAACAGCCGACATTAGAAGAAATATTCCTCGCAATAGTCGGCAAAAAGGAGGCGAAGTAAATGGAGGAGGCAAAGAAACACTTCTTCAGTGATCTAAGCGTTATGCTTGGACGTTCCATGCGCCATATTTTCCGCAGCATGGACACCATCGTCACGGTCACCATCATGCCGATCGCGTTTATGTTGCTGTTCGTGTATGTGTTTGGCGGTGCAATTCAAACCGGAACGGATAACTATGTGAATTACCTGTTGCCCGGTATACTACTGATTGCTATTGCTAGCGGTATATCCTACACGGCATTCCGCCTATTTACCGATGTGCAACGGGGAATATTCGAGCGGTTTCATTCCATGCCGATTTCACGTTCCACCTTACTGTGGGGACATGTGCTGACCTCGCTGGTATCCAACGCCATATCGGTTGTCGTCATCATTCTCGTAGCGTTAATTATGGGCTTCCGTTCGTCGGCGGGGATATTGTCATGGCTTGCAGTAGCCGGCATACTCGCGCTGTTTACGTTGGCATTGGGTCGCGGCGATTGCCGGACTGTCCGCAAAATCTGTGGATGGCGCAAGCGCCTTTTCCTACCCGATTATATTCCTGCCGTTTATCAGCTCGGCGTTTGTTCCGACCGAGTCAATGCCGTCGGTCGTTCGCGCCTTTGCCGAAAACCAGCCGGTGACCTCGATAGTGGAAGCCATTCGTGCGCTACTGTCAGGTCAGCCGGTGGGCAATGATATATGGGTCGCTCTTGCGTGGTGTGTTGGGATTTTGTTCGTAGCATATTTCTTTGCAATGAGGGTGTATAAAAAGCGGGTGTGAAATAGTTAAAGAAGGAAGCTGCAATCTAGAACTTTATTTTCACGTTAGCTGCTGCTTTTTCTATTCAATGATCAGACTAAAAGTTAGGTATTGTTTAAAGGAAAACGCCAAGCCGGTAGACATAATCATAGGCTTGGCGTATATTTTCGCAATATGGGGTAGTGTCAGGAAAATGCGCATTTACAACGATAAGCATTTTGATACAAATCTTATGAGACATTATATAGCCTAATTTAGAGGTGCTTTGAATGTGTCTCAATAGGTTCTACTCTATTGAGATTGTGAATGATAGTACTTAAACTATCGGGTGCTTATGTTGAACAACACACCTACCAAAAGTACCTATAAATGGGTTCTTTTATAACGAGATTTCAACATTATCGTAACAGCCAAAGAAAAGCCCACCCTTACTGGCAGGCTTTAAAATTGCTTTCTATTTTCATAATCCTTTGTTCCAGACGGTCAATCTCTTTAGGTAAGGTCGCTAAAAGGTGATAATATAGTTCGGCATTCCAAGGGATATCAGGATAAATGGTACTCATTGATTCAATGCCATTATTTTTAAGCATTGCATATCGCTGACGGGTCTCGATTAACGAGTTTGTTAAATTTTTTAAAAGAGTTGCCATTATTATACCCCCAAGTAAATAACTGTCTAACTAATCAATCCTATACCCTCTTTATTTATATACAAATCATTTTAAAGGTAAAAAAATTTATTCAACTAATGGGTGCGTTAGCTGATGATCAGAGCTGTCTTTAAGGCAGCTTGTTCTTATGGAACTAAAGGGGCAGGTTAGTTGCATAAGGGCATATACATAATGTGTTATAATTTGTATTAATTTGTAAATGTCGATTGGAGGGATATAAATGAAAGTGAATTTTGGAAATGTGGCAAAAAATTATGCTCAATATAGAAATGACTTACCTGTTGAGTTATTGGAAAGTTTAAGACTCAGAGGAATAGATTTTAGCAATAAAAAAGTAGTAGATTTGGGTTCTGGGACGGGTGTATTAAGTCGAGCTTTACATAATGAGGGTGCAGTCGTTGTAGGAATAGAACCTTCAGCAGAATTAATTGAACAAGCGAAAGTAATTGATGCGAATGAAGGTAATATAATTGAGTATATAAATACATACGCTGAATCTACAACCTTAGATAATGGTTTGTTTGATTATGTAACCGTTTTAAGGGCTTGGCACTGGTTTAATCGAGAAAAAACCCTAGATGAGATTAAAAGAATTTTGGCGAAAAAGGGTATATTGATAGTTATAGATTCAGGGTTTATATCAAAAAGTAAAGTTATAGATGATACACTTCAAATTATTAAAGCACATATGCCAAACGGAGAGTTAAAACCGGCTGGTGCTAAAGCTGAATCCAAACAGTTTATCAATGGATTTCCAGTTGAGTGGTTTAAGGAATGGCAGGAACACAAGTTTGACCTAAAGGAAACATATAAGTTCAATTACACAGTATCTTTTACAAATGAAGACTGGTGCGGAAGAGTTGGTTCTCTATCTTGGCTTTCAGGATTTACAGAAAATCAGCGAAAGGAAATACTTGATGAAATCTTTACTTATTTAGTAAAAGAATATGGAGACATTCAACATAATATCCAACATGGATGCTTTATAACTATATTGAATAATTTATAAATGTCTCTTTAACATAGAATATAGGTGGAATTTATGAGTGAGATAATTAGCTATTACAATCAATTTGATGAGTGGGGAAGGCTTGATCGTGAACCGATAGAATTCCAAGTAAATTGGCACTATATAAGAAAATATATGCCAAAAACGGGATATGTGCTGGATAATGGTGCTGGACCAGGAAAATACTCTATGGAGCTTGCTAAAGAAGGTTATAAGGTAACACTAACCGATTTAACGGCAAAATTAGTTGGAATTGCAGAAAATAAGGCAAATGAACTTCATTTAGAAGGACAATTTAATGGTTTTTATGCAGCTGATGCAAGAGCACTTACTATGATTAAAGAGGAACAGTTCGACGCATCATTAATGCTTGGTCCTATGTATCATTTGCAGGAAGAAGTTGACCGTATTAAGGCAGTAAAAGAGTTAAATAGAGTTACAAAAAAGGATGGAATTATTTTTGTGGCATTTATGCCTAGAATCAGACACATACTTTCTTCACTTCTAAATCCTGAAAAGTGGAAACCAAACGATAATATGGATACTATTATTCAATTTGGTGAATCAGGTTCTTTTAACCATGCAGATGAAGGGCGTTTTACAGGTGCATATTACTTTAATATTGAAGAAATCAGACCGTTTATGGAATCACAAGGATTTGAAAGTTTGGAGCTTATAGGTTCAAATGTAGGTGCTATTTTAACAGATGAAAACTGGAGTTACTGGATAGACAAAGGAGAGCAAGAAGTAGATAAAATAATAAAGTTACTTATAGAGAAAGCATCAGACCCTTATACCCTTGGAATATCATCACACTTACTTTACATTGGAAGAAAAAAGGGTTTATAAATTGCTCCTTAATGAACTAACGGGTGCGTTAGCTGAGAACGGAGCTGTCTATAAGGCAGCTCTTTCCTTATGGAACTAAAGGGGCAGGTTAGTGCAATAAAGGGTCCAAGGCTTATAATTTAGGATGCAATTAAAAAATTAGAAAGTTATTATTTTAGAGAAGAGGTTAACAATGAAAAATAGAGAGGAAGCTATCGGTTACTGTTTAGGGATGGGGAATGCATATGAAGATTATCCATTTCGCGATAAGAATTGGACGTTAATGCGACATATAGATAACAAGAAAGTGTTTGCGTGGATATTTGAAAAAGATGGCCATATTTGGATTAATGTGAAATGTGAACTCGGTTTTTTAGATTATTGGCGTCAGATTTACAATTCGGTAGTTCCGGCATTTCATCTTAATAAGGACCATTGGAATTCGATAATTCTTGACGGTACTGTTCCAAAGGAAGACATTTACGAAATGATAAAACAAAGCTATTTGTTAACTAAAAAAAGTAATAGTAAAGTTAATTTGAAAAAGTGAAGGCATTGATTCAGCAGGAAGGATTAATGCCTTTTTCTGTGGAACTTACTATGATTGTGAAATAATCTACTTAAAGTAATGGGTGCGTTACTTTAATAAGCCATCCTTTTCTTTTATTAGGCTAGATAAAGGTTGACTCACAAAAACAATGTAAAAAAACTCGCAAAGTCCATATGGAAAGCGAGTTTACTTTTTTTATGTATATGTATTTTCATCCCTTCCATTTTTTTCTTACAGCTACAAACAGAAAAATAAAGAAAAACAGGATGAAAATGATTACAAATGGAATAATGGAAGTGAAAAATGTCACCCAGCCACTTGTCTTTTCTGGAGGTTCAACAGTGAGGATGCCTTTACCTAATTTAGTTACGGCATCATTAATTCGACTCTGTGAATATTCACTGAATGGCACGTGCGTCACAAAGTTCTTGTTTTCATCATCCCCCTTAAGCTTCCAAATGATTTTAAATTCACTGCTTTCGGGCTGCATCGTTAGTGATGTAATGTCCCCACTCTCCAAATGATTATAGAACTCATCTTGGGTCATTTTCTCTGTTGATTCATTGTTATTATTAAAGATGATTACAATTCCAATGATGACCAAAAAGATCAGTAAATAGAATATGGTATTACGGAAGTTCCGATTCATTCCTTCCCTCCTCAACTGGTAAACAAACTATAGTAAATAGTATCATAGTAAATTAATCATTTATATTCCCTAGAATAATTAATATTCCAAATCCAATCACTACAATAATTCAAAAACACCCGAGAACTTTAACATAGTCTTTTCTTATTAAACTAAAGGGTGCGTTAGTTTAACAAAGGGTGGCTGCGGCAACCTTTTTCTTGTGGAACTAACGGGGCAGGTTAGTTTAACAAG
>NZ_JAGGQN010000083.1:0-5247 GCF_018613275.1 Bacillus sp. ISL-4 | reverse complement strand
AGGAATGCTGCCCCTTTAGTTTAAGTACATTTTTTCACAATCTCAATAGTGTAGAGCCTTTTTAGACACAATCCAATCACCTACAAAATAGAGTTCATAATGTCCATATGACTTGTATCAGAATGCTTATCGTTGTAAATACGCTTTATCCTGACGCTACTCCTATATAAGGTAATGAAGGTAGGTAGGTTGCTACTTATATCTAACTGATACAGCTGATACAGATAAGCTATTGATATGTATAGAGATCCTGGGTGGTGCTCAGAGGTACAGTGATGGTGAATCTATGTTCTATCAGTATGCTTCAATGAGTGAACCAGCAGTGACTGTGAGGTGAAGTCTGTTGTGTATCCCTACCAATGATATGCGTTATGTCGTTATACTTATGATGGTTGATGTATCATGCTATGAGTAAGCAAGGAGCATGACGTTATGATGATAGGTAGTTCAATCGATGATGGGTACAACATAGAGAGCACAAGAAGAGAAGCATATCAAGCAGGTCAAGGTAAACAATGTTTACCCTCCATTGATAGAAGATTCAGTTACAAATCCGCAGGGATCCAAATGAGTTCGAGGAAAGACTTAAAGGTATGCCCTACCACCTTCATAAAAAATCACTTTTTTACCTATAATAACGTGTAAAGTATAGTTCACACTACAGGACCCAAAACGCGGTTTGACCGTGAACTTTAAAAATCTAATCTTTACATTTTCAAAGGAAAAAACATATAAAAATATGTTATATTATGGAACAACAAAGAAGGAGGAATTGTTCAATGAAATACCATTACAATTTTATAATTGATGGAAAACTCATCGAAGTTGAGGAAAGAAATTATGAACGTGCTGAGCAGCGTGCTAAAGAAATTCTGGCAGAAATGAATCAAATAAAAGCCAAAAAATAAAAGCCTAATCGAGACTAAAAATCTTGGTTAGGCTTTTTTTTTTGCTTTTTTTTTAATTTCCCCCTGCTTCTATGAAGCATTTCACGAGCTTTTTCTTTCGTTATTCTGTTGGTGATTATGGGTTGAAAATGAGATATGCTGATGTAGCAGGAACAAATGGTACTGTTTGGTCAGCTGTAGATGCTTCATGTGAAGTTACTGATTCAAAAGCTGAAAAAGTAGGTTATGATATGAATGCTGTAGGAACTTATAAATTAAATGGTAAACTTAATAATGGCTATATAGTTCTTACTAGTTATATCAAACTTACTTCGTTAAATAAAACTAGTAAAGTTCTCGTGTTTATCAAAAATACACATATAGAGATTAAAATTTTTAATGGGGTTGAATTAAAATGAATGTATCGGCTTCTTATTTTATATTTGGTTTAATAAACATGATTTTAATGGTTGGAGCTATACCAGCTATCATATACGCTTTATATTTATTACGTAAAATTTCAAAAAAATAAAGTAAAAAAAAGGAAGAAGAACTTTTGTAGTTCCTCTTCCTGGTGTCTTTGTTTCTTCAGCCAATTACATTAAGAAAACTTTCAATAAAATCGTAATTTTATTCCCTTAATATTCCAACACACAAGGTGTTAAAGGTACATTCGTAAAACGTATCAATGACGGTAAATGGAGAGCTCGTGTCGATGCTGATGATGCTGATGATGCAGGTGTTACAGCATCTGCTATTACTGGTTGGTTCACTACTGTATATAACAAAGCATAATATCTATGGGCTACCTTCGGGTAGCTCTCTTTTATTTGTCTTAATCAACTAGCCATTTCCTGATAACATAACTAAGTCATACAAGTAATTAACAACTTTACCCATTCTCCAAGCTATTATTGCTGAACTAATTGCAATTACAGCTAAACTCACAACTTTTATTAACTCTAATTTGCCTTTATCCACCTATATCTCTCCTCAACCTGTACTATTTATGAGTATATATTCTTCAACGATAATAAATACCATGTGCAACTATCCTGCCCCGTTAGTGCCATTAAAAAAGGCTGTCGCAGCAACCTTCGTTATTGAAGTAAAGTACCCGTTAGTATTAATAATACTTATTGTAGAGTTGGCACAAACTATGTATTAGTGATCGGCTTTTTTCTTATAAAATCTCCAAATAACCAACTTAAAAGTGAATGAAATGCTACGAAATAAAATGCGTATGCTAAATTCCCTAACCAATTTATCGTTTGCCCCCTGAAGTATTGCAGACCAGAGCTTGCAATATACATGAGTATGAATACCACTATATAACTAATGAAGAACCTTTTCTTTGTTATTGCCATAAATACAAACCACTCCCAGGCAATCCAACTAACCTGCCCCGTTATACTTTTTTCCTTGAATTTGAATGTATGATAATTGTAAGAATCGCACGTTCAAAAGGCCGCCAATTGGCAGCCTTCTTATGGCGCTAACGCACCTGTTGGTTGGATATCTAAAAAAGCACCTACACTTTTTTGTTACCATAACGAGTGTTATAGGCCCAGTGACAGGGTCCTTACTCTAATTCGTCAGATAGTTTCCAATTACTAGAAAATAGTTCTTGCTAGTATCATGTAATTCACACCTCTGCAGCTTGCATAAGTTCGAATATTTTGCGAGTTGTATTTACATTCCTGATTGTTATTTGTTGATATGGCTTTGAACCAACGAGTCTAGCCATACCAGATTTGGTAATTTTATTTTTTTCAACCGACCATAGAATGGCTCCAGGAACGTATTTCACCGTATCAATTTCTGGTTTGATGACCAGCTTATTAAGCACTGACTCATCATCAATTTCGTCCCATAAAAACAGCACATCGCTTCTCATCTGTTGGTCGTTCGTCCAAGACTCTGGAAGGGAGTGTATGACTTTTTTAACATCATCAAAACTACGGACTAAAACTTTGATTTGTAATCCGAAGTTTGTATGTATAGCCTCTTCTAAAATATGGGATATTGTTGTTTTTGATTGGCCATTTACTGTGAAAATAATATTACCTGAATTGATATATGTAACTACAGAGCTCATACCCACTCGTTCAAAAGCTTGTTTAAGCAACTTCATGTTAATTTTATTTTTCCCACCAACATTGATTCCCCTAAGCAGTGCGACATAGACCATGATAATCCCCCTATTAGTTTGCATTTATATAAAACATTTGACGGATTAGAGCAAAAACTCTGTCACTGGGCCTTATAGACAGTTTTTATTTTGTCATATTTTATTTTTAAAATTTCTTAGTTTCTCCATTTCTCCATTCACTATCACATCAATATGAGCAGAAATGATATCAATATCTAAATCCCACCATTTAATTTCCAGCAATTCGTTAATGATTTCTTCTGAGAAACGGGTATAAAGTTTCTTTGCAGGATTTCCTCCAACGATAGTGTAAGGTTCCACATCTTTTGTAATAACCGATTTGGCTGCTACAATTGCACCATCCCCTATTTTTATTCCAGGCATAATGACAGTATCCATTCCAATCCAAACATCATTTCCAATTATGGTATCACCTTTAAACGGCAACTGATCTAACGTTGGCGTATATTTCTCCCAACCGTGTCCGAAAATATTGAATGGGTAGGTTGAAAAACCATCCATTCTATGATTAGCTCCATTCATAATAAACGTTACACCAGGTGCTATGGCACAAAATTTCCCTATGACAAGTCGGTCACCGAAAAATTCGTAGTGATATAACACTTGATCTTCAAAAGATTCACCATTTTTTGCATCGTAATATGAGTATTCACCCACAATAATGTTTGGTCTAGTAATTGTATTTTTTATAAATTGCACGACGCGATTTCCTTTAATCGGATATTTATCTTTAGGATTTGGCCCATGTTGCTTATTTGATTCCATGGATATCCACTGCCTTTCAGGATTTTTATAATAAACTTAGCCGACCTATTTTATTACATTCCTCAGCGAACCAAATGGCACCATCAGGTCCTAATACAATTCCATGTGGCTCCGCATTTTGTGTAGGAATTAGATACTCCGTAATTTTACCTTGCATTGTAATTCGGCCAATTTGATTACTTCCCCATTCAGTGAACCATAAAGCACGGTCAGGCCCTGTTACTATTGCGTGTGGACGAGCATTTGCAGTAGGGATGGTATATTCACTTATTGTTCCAGAGGTAGTAATTCTACCGATTTTATTTTCGTTAATTTCCACAAACCAAAGTGCATCGTCCGGTCCACTTGTAATACCTACGGGACCAGCATGTTTTGTTGGCAAAATGTAATTAGTCACTTCTCCGAGCATCGTAATCCGACCAATTTGATTACTCTGATTCTCAGTAAACCAGATGGCACCGTCAGGTCCAGCAACAATAAAAGAGGGATAGGAGCCAGGATTCGGTATATCATACTGAATAATTTCACCTGATGGTAAAATCCGCCCTATTCTATTTCCATTCATTTCGGTAAACCAAATGTCTCCATTGTGTCCTTCAGTTATTCCAAAAGGTGGAATTTGGACTCGGGAGAGTATATTCGATGATTTCACCTGTTACTTTCAGTTTTCCAATTTTATTCGCCCTATTTTCCGTAAACCATACATCACCCTGAGTTGTGGAGATTATAGATAGCACTCCTGCATTGGGTGTAGGAACAACGAAATGAGTGACTTCACCGTTAACAGTCATTCGACCAATTTGATTTGCTTTATGTTGTGTAAACCATAGCGCACCATCTTTTCCAGCAGTTATTCCATAAGGGCCTGGATCTATGTCAAGAAGTTCGTATTCGTCAATTTTTATCCCCACTATAATCCTCCTTCCACTTGTATAAAGTTCTTCTAGTAATTCGTTATAAAATGATTGAATTCCTGCGAAAAAGGTCTTTCATACTCTATTCATATTAAGTTAACATAATTAATCTAACAGAAGTTTCCCCTCCCCCCCCTTGGGCGCCAAGAACCTGTCACAATTTATTATTTTTCCAGGGTTTTATCATTGTTAAATCAACGTTTGTGCACACTCGCGCACCTGGTAGCCGTTTAAAAAGTGGGATTTTATGCAACTTCTTATTCAAGAAAATGGCCCGATTGCGGAACAAAAAAATCATTCATATCATTACAGGACTTTTAATCAAACTTTATTATAAATTCCCTCCCAACAACTGCCCACTCCAAGAAGTATGAAACTATCACACCAAGAAGAACATATAAAAAACTGTGTTAATCAAAATCATTCAACCTTCGTTCTTTATTTAACGTACATTATAAATTCTATTTCAAATGCAGTATTCCTTGTTGAACTATCCTGCCCCTTTCGT
>NZ_JAGGQN010000082.1:0-5868 GCF_018613275.1 Bacillus sp. ISL-4 | reverse complement strand
CTTTTGTCTACAAACTGAAAAGCCTATCCAATGGATAGGCTTTTATGATATATATTCGACGAAGGACGGAATGCGTAACAACCCATTCTTTGTATAATTTCTGAACTTTACCCTACATTTAATCCGTGAATCCAAGTAAATGAATTTCTTGTTTTCATCTACAATTAAATCTTGATACTGGTTATAGAATTGCTTCCTTGCTGCAGGAGTGACCAACTCCATTATACCAACTGGCTTTATTCGGTCATTCTCTTCAATTCCTAGCAGTAATCCAAATTCTTCTTTTCTCAATCCGGAAATGACTGCATCAATGTATTGATAACCTTTAGCCAATCCTGCGTTATATTTAGGTTAGTTAAGTGAAACAGTTGACAGTAAAAGGACCGCACATTTTAGATATGTCTAATATGTGCGGTCTTATTTATTATTATCAAATTAGGCTATGTTAAAAGGTAAAGCTTGATTTTTTGATGAACTGAAGGGGCAGGTTAGTTTAACAAGTGCAGTGTATTCGTACTGTGCGGTAATAAAGATAAACACTACTTAATAACTCATATCTTCAATGCTTCAGGGCATCTTATTTACTAATAAGAAAGGGCGTGATTGTTATTAGGTTATTAAGACTATTTGTCCTATGTATTCCTTTTTACTTCACATTTACTGGAACATCTTACGCAAGTAATGACAGTAAAGAGTTAGAAAATTCGTTATCTGAAATTGGATACACTTCAGTACATCAGGCTTTACAAGATAGCAATAAGCATTTTAATCGTACTATTTCTTTGCCTATTCAATTACCTCCAGTACCGTTCACTCATAATTACGGCAGGTTTAATAACCCTGAAGGTAAACTCAATGATGGCTTTGAGGCAGAATACTTTAATAAAGCCCTATCTGAAAACCACTATATGATTCGGGTTAGACCGGTTGAAAATAGAATTAAATTTAAAAAAGGTTTTATTGACCAAACTTTCAAATTAAATGATGAAAATACTGCCATATATAGTACCAAGGCTTCTAGTGTGATTAACCTTTTAATTTTCGAAAAAGACGGATGGCAATATATGTTAAGTGTTGATAAGAGAATTTCTAATAAAGTAACATCGGAAATATTGGTAGAAATCGCAAATTCTATAAAATAAATTACCACACAGTTTGGGTCAACTCTGCACAAAGTCTTATTGAACTAACTATATGGTGCTTTACTTCAATAAGGGAGTTGCTTCGGAAGCTCTTTTTCTTATGGAGCTAAAGGGGCAGGATAGTTGAAGAAGAAATCGAAAGAGTAAATATTGTTTTCTATAGATGGGTGGGGAAAATATGATTGATAAAATCAGAAGGTTATTTAAAAAGGAAGTACAGAATGAGGTTGATGAAGAAAGGTATGTTTTTGTTCCAGTAAACGAAGAGTTTAAAAGAAATATATTAGAATTTCAAGGATTAGGAGAAGAATTGGGTAAAGTTCTTCAAAGAAAATATGCAAATAAATTCGAAAGCGAAGGAAAACAGAATCTAAGGATTTGGATATGCAGGGACATTGATGGTGATGAAATAACTGACATTACTTCTAAAAAATGCTTAGAACTAGAGTATCGTTCTCAAATAGCGATAGATTATGATGGTCCACAATACGATGAGGACTTTTATGCAGACACAATTGAGTTATGGCATTTTAGTGATGTTATTAAGGTGAAGCTTTTGGAACTATATACAATTTAACAAAGTGTAATTTAGAAACTGAAATTGAAGCTACTTTAATAAAGTTACTTAAATAAATTATGCAGTTTAGTTTCTTAATGAACTAAGGGGTTAGCTGAAAATTGGAGCTGTTTTTAAGGCATCTCTTTCTTTATGCAACTAAAGGGTCAGGCTGGTTGAAGAAGGCCGTAAAATTAAGGAATTTAAAATGAGTGATAATGATTATGTGGATGATATTCTTATGTACAAATTAGTTTCGTGTTTATGACTTAATGAGGTTACTAGTGCCTATATAACGGGTCAAATCACACATTTATGTTGCATTCATATTTAATTAAAAACAATTATCATCTATATTTTTTGAAACAATTCCAGGTATTAAAAAATTGATTCATTATTAATAAAAAAACTAAACCAAATCTTTTTAAGCCTTGGTTTAGTTTTTTTATAAGCTTTACTTATTTTAATTTTCCTGCGCGGATGTCATCTGTCATTCCCTCATAAGGGGCTTTAGAGATTAGCTCTTCATTGTTAACACCGGCATTCTCTAAAAATGTAATGTCAGCAAATTCTGGGACAACATATTTTGGATATGTTTCATATTTCTCGCGTGATTCTTTCATTAAATCAAGATGATCATTTTGATAACACACAGTAATTTCAGGGTGTTCATGAACCCATTTTGGGAAGAAGATTATGCCGTGCATTCGTTTTTCATTTGGCATAAAGTTTAATGAAACATCCGTTCCAGTTGGTTCCGTCCATGAAACTTTATAAACACCTTCTGTTAGTTTTACAATATCAACTTCTTGATTTCGAACCCAACGGCCCGCAACCATCCCACTATGAATACGATAATCGATTGTGTGATCATTTTTAATGTAGATTTCGTATTCCCAACCATTTTCATACGTATAAATCATATGACTTCCTACAAAGTTTTTCATTAAAATTCCTTCTTTCAATATTTTTTGCCTTAATCCTGCCAGAATTAAGGCATATTCCTCTTTACTATAAAAATGATTATTTTTACGGTCAGGCAACAATAGTAATGAAAAAAACAAGATGCTTCAATTAGTATGATTAAAAGATAAATTAAGTAAGTAGGTAGACTGTTATAATATGAAATAATAAACATGTCTGAATTTACATGTTTATTATAACGATATGGTATAATAACGTCAACATAAAGTTATTGGGGGACAATAATGAGAACACTGAAATACGCAATATTAGGGTTACTTAATCAGGGAGAGTTAAGTGGTTACGACATTACGAGTCAGTTTAAAGAAGAGCTGGGTCAGTTTTGGAGTGCAAAACATAGCCAAATTTATCCTGAGCTAAAAAAACTGACAGCAGAAGGGTTTATTGAGTACCACATTGTGATTCAAGGGACGAAACTAGAAAAGAAAGTATATTCTATTACAGAAATTGGGAAGTCTGAACTGCATGACTGGCTAACAACACTAAAACCTGTTCCAACCACAACTAAGGATGAGTTTATGTTAAAGACTTATTTTGCTATGTCTATGACTCCCGAGGAAGCAAAATATCTGTTTGAGGACCAAATTGTAAAACGTAAAGAAAAATTAAAGGATTTAAAAGAAAAACTGCATGATTTAGAGCAAGTAACAGAGAATCCTTGGTCATTTTCATCAAATCAGATTGGCCATTATTTAGTACTTACACGTGCGATTGAAAGAGAAAAAGGATATATCGTTTGGTTGGAAAAAGTCATGCAACTTTTCAATTAAATCAATTACATCATGGTTATCATCAGTAATAAAGCCCGTAGAATTATTAATTCTACGGGCTTTATCTGTGAATGTAGCAAAATTTCTATATTTTCAAATGCAAGTGGATTTCCGACTACAGTTCCACGGAAATTCACTGCTATAGCCACATGTAATTGTTGGGCAATATCCACTCCAACAACGAGATGTCGATCAGATCGTAGCTGTCTTTAAGGCAGCTTTTTCCTTATGGACCCAAAGGGGCAGGTTAGTTCATTAAGAATTTGGTTTATTATGGTATAATTTTTAGGTTATTGTCTTCAATACTCAATGTTAGGGTGGTAATTAATGGTTCGAAATTTACCTCGAATTGGAATTGGTCTGCAAGTAGTTTTCTTTATTTTATTCTTTGGAACTTTACTACCGAAAATGAATAATATGGTAGCCGCCTTCATTTGTATAATAATAGGGTTATCAAGTTTAACTGCTGGTATATGCTCGGTTAAAAACCAACAATACTCAATTTTATCTATTGCAGTAATCATTATTGCACTTCTTATTTTAGGCTTTACAATATTCGCATATTTTATGGGTGAGGCCGGGTACCCACCTCTAATAATGCAATAAAACTTTCAATCTTATTATGGATATATATTTAAAAGGAGTTGAAAAAAAGGTGAATATTGGTTTAGGACTTATATTATTGCCTATTGCGATAATTTTTGTTATTTTTGGTGTGTTTTCACGTAAAAGGAAGAACAAGATTGTTGGTTATGGAATGTTAATAACTGGGATGTTAATTTTATCAGCAAGTGTTCTATTGCTAACTGGAATATACGACCCTTATGCAAACCACATTCGGTAAAATATATCTTAGAGGATATTGAATGTTATTCAACCAACGGGTGCTTTACTTCATTACCAGGAGCTAATCTGCAGCTCCTTTTTTTATGGAACTAACGGGGCAGTATAGTTGAAGAAATAAAAAACGGTTAATGATTCCAAACAAAATGCTATTATGAATCTAAGATTTTTAGAGGTTGGTTTTTAATATTAGGAGGAAGTGTAAAATATGATTGAATATATAGGTGGTAAAGAATATTGGAACGGACGTAAGTGCGATAGTAATTTTGTATTTCGTACATTAGCAGATATGTTCCCTCAAGATTATGAGTTATATATAAAAGAATCAAAAGAATACAAAAAAAAGAATATAGTTCTACACTGTTCTAATTGTAATTATGATTGGGTGAATTATGAAACCAATTTTTCTACGGCCCAATGTCCTAGATGCAAATCAATGAAGTTTCTAAAATTATAATCCCTTATTTAGACTTTGTGATTGTGAATAAATGTACTTAAACTAACGGGTGCGTTAGTTGATTAAAAAGGCTCCCAATTTGGTGGCCTTTTTAAATCGCAATTGACACAAACTGTGCGGTAAAAAGGGCACAAAAAAGTGCCCGTCCATTCATTTCTCTTATTTAGTAGGCGTAAAAATAAACGTTTCCTTGTATTTTCTTCCCTGAACTTCTTTACTGTGTGGTTTTCCGTGCCAACTTATTTCAAATTGAAGTTCATTGGAGTTAACCGATATAGGGAAATTAGTAAATTCAAAGTTCTGTCCCTGTTTAAACTTGTCATATTGAAGGTCATTAATACTTAATCCGTATTTTGTTTCTGTATTTGATTCATTCCTGTAAGTATTAAATTCAACTTTATCTAAATCTTTACCAATATTGGTGATAACAACGTTATACGATTGAAATACATTCTTATTAGATTTTTTCGTCTCTTTACCCTTGTTTATTTCGATTTTCCATTGATCAGTTTGCTTTATGATAGGTGTTTTAAATAGCTCGTCTGACTCTGCTGCTGCATTTGAAACAATTCCAGTAGCTATAAAGCAAAAAATAAATAATGAGGTTATTAGTTTTTTCAATATTGCTGACTCCTTTTGTATTAAATCAATTTTTGATTAGTTTTCCTAAAAAAATGAAAAAAACACATATATATTTATTTCAAAGTACGAATAAACGGTGGACACAAACTACGACTAATAAGGACTAACCAAATTGATTGATTAGTCCCCATGAAGAAGAAATTAATTGTTGCCAAGTTTTTCTTGGTAATAACTCCAAGCTGAAATTGCCGATGCCCAAATTATGTCACCAACAAAAGATAGTAGTCCGACAACAAGTTCCATAGTTATCAACTCCTTCAATATTATTATATGTGGTGCTTTTAATTCGTTTCCTTTTTATATTTTTGTTTAGAGTTTATGAAAAAGTTATTGTGTCACAGTTCGAATAAACCGTGAGACTGTACTACACATATTCATACAGTCATATTGTGAAAGCAAACGTCATTAACTGTGCGTTAAAGATGTACAGTGAGTGACGTTTGCTTTTACTTGAACTATCGGGGCAGCATTCCT
>NZ_JAGGQN010000081.1:0-14492 GCF_018613275.1 Bacillus sp. ISL-4 | reverse complement strand
GCAGTCTAATTATCGAATAGCCCTCTTCCTCTCAGATTTGCGGAAACAGGCTCCTTTCCTATTTCACGTGCCCATATAGATAACTGGCCAATATGGTGGATTTCATGGACAATGATATGACGTATGATCTCTCCGTGTGGACATTCAATGACTCGGCGCCTGATTGGTGCGTCTCTAGAGCTAATTGGTTCTTCATTGAAATCAGTTTCTGAAAGTTTCCGAGAATCCATTTCATTTGTCCAAGATGTCACAAATGGCTTCACTTTCTCATGGTATTGAGCTGAAAGATTTTTCACTTTTTGTAAGCTAGCATAATCCTCAAACAATGGCTCCTCAGGCACTGGTTCACCTCGCAAACCTAAGATCCACATATATTCCACATCTACAATGTGAAATAGGGTATGTAGAATACTGCCGAACCCACCGACCCGTTTCTTTAATAGTTCTTCATCCGGTATATCTTCGAACAATGTAAACCAATCATCACGAACTTGCCAGTTATATTGAAACAGTTTCAACATCACAACAACCTCCATGTTTTATAGATTTAATATTTAATTTTCGCCAAAAGACTTCAAAATCTTTTTTTAAATAATAACTCTAAAAAAACCTGTTAAAATCCTCCACAAACTGGCCCTTTAATGGAATAACATGACTGACGTTTTTAAACAACTTTAATGTCACTTTACAGTATTCCTTATGGAACTATCCTGCCCCTAGTTGCATAAAGAAAGAGGTGCCTTAAAGACAGCTCTGATCCTAAGCTAAAGCACCCGTTAGTTCATTAAGAATTACAGTTCTTTATAAACAAATTCTCTGTACTTTACAAAATTCCGCTTTTTATTTTTGGTTTTCTGAGGAAATTCTTAAAAAAATTAATCTCTGTAACCAAATTGCCTTTTTCGTGTTTCTGGCAAAGGGATATCTGGGGAATTTAACAAATAAAAAAAGCCCCCCCCCGGAGGGAGCTTATATTTTATTTATTATAAACGGTTCCAGAATTAAGGCTTATTGATGCACCGGTCGTGTTGACATTTGTAATTTGGATTTTATATTTTCCATCGCCATTTCTTAAACTGTTAAGTGGAATATGCATCCCACCAACAAGTTTTCCTACTTTTAAACTTTCTGAATGTGCTGAGCTTTCTGCAACCCTCTAGTGAACTATGAAGACGTTTATACTTCCTTTAAATACTGTTCTTTCATGGAGCATCATGGTCATCTACTTTTTCGGGAATACATATGATTGTGTCCTCTTCTTTACTGCATCGCCCACTTCTTTTATATACCAAATTATACCAATAAGCACTTTAAAACTTAATTCATCAGCAAGATGAAAGTATGTCAAATTTCTTTAATATTGGCCCATCCATTGTCCGAATAAGGATTGATTTCCCTTCCGAAACTACATATTCACTTAACGAAAAAGCTCCTTCTAACATCTCCACCTGCACATCCACATGAACTGGAATTATTTCTAATCCTGCTTTTATATCCCGAGCAAGTTGTGTTGTGAATCCCTCTGAAAAGCGAATAATAATATCAATATCACTTGTCGCCTTGACCGTCTCTTTCCCGCTCGCAAGTTCAAATCCAATACTCCCACCAGGTCCCCACATAAGGGAATGATTATTCATTAATTTACTAACCCGCTCCAGATAATGAAAAATCTCTTTCGAATAATTACGCCATTTTTTTCCTAGTGCCAACTGCTCTGGTGTAATCCTGCTTACAATTTGATTGGCCGGCAAAAATGCTGCAAACCGTTCATTTCTCATAGAACCGCGCACACCGACCGCCACAAGCCCTACAGGCGCACGGGCACGCCGCACCACCACGTAAGGTGCATTGGTGAGCGCCGTTTCCACCCATTCTGGTATGTTTGAATTACAAATTAAATCCTCCACACCTTTAATTTCTAGTAAATCATGTGGCTTTAATTCCATTGTTCAAACAACTTTTCTCTTACCAAAATCGCTGCAGCTCGGCCTCCTGATTGAGCAATGGATGAAGTTAACCGTCCACTTAAATCTGTAGATCCATCCAACCGCACATCTTCAATAGCCTGGCCAATCTCTTTATAAATAATGTCGCGATCCTTTCGTTCTGGAGCACTCGCTTCCACTCTGTCAACTAATGAAAACAAGGCTCCGAGCTTTTCAAATGATTCAATATCATACGCCATAGCCGGTACTTTTTTCGTTGCAGTCTCCAACTCTTCCAAGCTTCGCTGTGTAATGCGAGCAGCCGATTGTTTTGACATGACATGCACATTTACGCCTGGATCGCGCAGTGCAATCAACCGGTTCGCCTGCATGCCATGTGATAAAAAAGCACCAGAAATTGCATTGCCTGGGATGAAGGAAACAACGGGATGGCCAGCCAACCTTGCTGTCGCATAGGCATCAACAGCCGCAGCGCATGCTTGATGAATACCCAGCAGCTCTTCATGGTATCCATATGCCTGACTCGGCACATCGACAATCGCTACGATTGCTCGTTTTTCTCCGTCTTGATCTGCCGCGATTGCTTTCCTAATATGTTTGGCAATCGACCAGCCTTCCTGCAGACCAACTTCTCCTTTTCGCGCTCGTGGAAAACGACTTTGAGCATCCGGTACTACTGCAATGTAACGTATTTTTGTATTCCCAACCATGCTATCCGCGACACGAACAGAAGGAATATCACCTATCTCTACAGCATCATCGCGTAGTAAATCAAACCAGACCTGTCCGCGACCTGCTGATTTTTCACTTTCTGAAACAACTTCTGTTTTATTCTCAATCGTTTTTTCAGAACAACTCCACAAGTCTTGCACTTTTTCAGGAGACAGGCGCTGCAATGGATTAATCAAGTTTAAAAATGCTTGATATCTCTCCACCTGTTCCGTCCTTGCTTTAAGGATAACTTCACCATTTATAATAGTAGCAACCGCTTCCTTGACAGCTTCTGTATAATCTTCAATTAATATATCCGCAAATCCAGTAGCTGTTCGCTGATTCCCGCCAATCGTCCCCCAGATAAGCTGCCGGTCTTTTGAATCAAACTCTCGAATACCCGCTTCCTGCTCAATTACTTCCGGTCCATTTAATCCTAGACGCCCTTCTCGTGTCATGATGATTGCACTACAAAGACCTGCTGTGATGGACATCCCACCGAATGCACCGATTTTCCCCGGGATAACAGCGATAACAGGTACGTGACGGCGAAGAGCCACAATCGCAGCACCAATTTCAGCGATGGACAACAATCCATAATTTGCTTCCTGTAGCCTCACGCCTCCTGTATCAAACATCAATACAGGAACCGTTTTTATACCTGCTTCGCAATCTTTCAATGCCCTTTCGAGAGCACCGGCAATTTTTGCACCAGATACTTCGCCAATTCCACCGCCCTGAAAATTTCCTTCAATGGATATGACAACCACTCGCTGACTGTTGAGTGTTCCTTTGGCAATAATAACACCGTCATCGCTTTGTGGTACGATACCCTGCGGCTCTAGATGAGGCGATTCGATTCCATCAAATGGACCGAGCAACTCTTTATATGTTCCATCGTCCAATAATTTTTCAGCCCTCTCGCGACCGTTGCATTCCACAAAACTATCTTTTAACGTTCTAATCATTACGGCTCACCTCCAATGCCTGTGCAAGACGGATTAAAACAACACCTGGTGTAGCGCCAAAGTCATTAATTTTCACTTTCGCCGCGACATCATGTTGAGTAAAAAAACGCTGGATAACGGATTCCCACGTATCTTTAAATCCCGTAATCCCGGTCCGAATTGTCACTTCGGTCTGGCAACTGTCACACGGCTCCATCATAATCTCTAAATCTCCTGATCCAACAACCCCAACGTGAGCGCGTTTATCAATTCTTTTTGTTGCAGGAAATGTGTATGTGATATTTTCCAAATGAAACTCCCCCGTTTAATGTATATATTCATATTCTTTCCGGAATTCATTGACCGCTTTATTTGCTTGAATTTTATCTAAAAACAATGTAGCCGCTAGCAGATCCGCACTTCCTCCTGGAGAAATATTGCGTCTCGTAAACTCATCATTTAGGTTTTTCAATTTGCTGAAGTTTCCTGAATTTAACACGGTAGCTGCCTGATTTTTCGCAAATGAAAGTGCTTCAGCTCCGCCTCTATGCAATATACATGTATCATCTAAATGGGCGATTAATGCCAGGAGCGCATGCAACTGAGCATCGCCTTCTGACCTCCCTTGTGATCGCGCCCTCTTTAAGATCGGTAGTGAAAAGCGCATAATATGCGGAAAATCCTGTTGCGCTTCTCCTTTTGCTCCATTCACACCATATTTTATAGCAACCCGCCCGCCATTTGTTTTTACGATTGGGCAATATCTGTCCGGAAAACGTGCTGTTTCACCGGCCATTGTTACAATTTTTCCGATTGTATAAGAACCTTTTCCCATTGCAGCGGCCGAAACAAGGAGACCTAGCGCCCAAATAGCACCTTTATGAGTATTGATGCCTCCCGTTACTTCATACATTATTCTTTCACCTTTGCGACCAATTTCTGCAATTTCTTCACGCAAGGTTTGGGAAGGACTGATACCATAACTGACACTTGCCATTTCTTTAAAAGTTTCTTTTAAGGATTCCGCTGATTTTCTCATTAAATGAATGGTTAAATCGCTATGAGAACCAGTATTTGCGCTGTCGACAAGACCCGGTTTCGGTGTAAGCTCCACTTCTTCTATTAATGATAGGACAGCTGCCCTCGCAGCGTATTGACTAAAAAACTGCTTTTCCTTGTTCATTTCGTCCCTCCCTGTTTACCAGCTTCTGAATTTCGCCGGTGGCTCATATAATCCGTCTGACCACTCGACAATCTCCTCCACACTTTTCGCAGCAAGCAGCGATCTTTTTGCATCCGTCCGGCGAATCTGTAAATCTTCTGGAAGCGCGATTAGTCCTTCTCGACGTAGCTCATCTGTCTTTTTCGAATTATGTGTTAGTCCAACTGACGTAACACCCGCCACTGCTGCAAGCGCCTCTCTCCGTTTCTCTATGCTGTCCGTTTTATACAAATAAGCAATACCTTCTTCTGTAACAACGTGCGTGACATCATCTCCATAAATCATAACCGGCGCTATCGCAAGTCCAGTATCTTTTTTCACGTCAACCGCATCAAGCGACTCGACGAATACAGGCTTATTTCCTGATTGGAATGTTTCGACTACTTGCACAACTAATTTTTTCCCACGAGCTAGCGGATCCTCTGACGTCATCATATTTAACCAAGCAGGTGTTGAATGACGGCGTCCACCTGGGTCATGGCCCATATTTGGAGCACCGCCATAGCCAGCAAGCCTTCCACGTGTTACAGTAGAAGAATTTCCGTCTTGATCTATTTGTAAAGTCGAGCCGATAAACAAATCTACCGCATATTGTCCAGCCATTTGTGAGAGTGTCCGATTTGAGCGTAAACTGCCATCACGTCCGGTGAAAAAAACATCGCGGCGTGCTGAAACATATTTTTCCATCCCGACTTCTCCGCCGAAACAATGAACGCTGTCAACCCAACCGCTTTCAATAGCTGGAATGAGTGTTGGGTGCGGGTTCAATGTCCAATGTTTGCAAATCTTACCCCTCAAACCAAGCGATTCTGCATATGTAGGCAGTAACAATTCAATTGCTGCTGTATTATATCCGATGCCGTGATTCAATGACTGCACTCCATGCTTCTCATAAATACCTCGTATGACCATCATGGCCTGCAAAATTTGAATATTAGTAATATGGCGGGGATCGCGGGTAAATAATGGTTCCAATTCATACGGTTCTTTAGCGACGACAATAAAGTCGACCCATGAGCCAGGGATATCCACGCGTGGAAGCTCATCCGTCAATTCATTTACCTGAACAATCACAATGCCATCGCGAAATGCTGCCGCTTCAACCAACGTCGGTGTTTCTTCTGTATTCGGCCCTGTGTACAAATTTCCGTAACGATCAGCTTTATCTGCAGCAACCAACGCAACAGATGGAATCAAGTCAACGAAAAGACGCCCGTACAACTCAATGTACGTATGGATTTCACCCATTGTTAATTTGCCGTCTTCGAGCATTTGTGCCATACGGAGACTTTGCGAACCCGCATAGGAAAAATCCACTTTTTTCGCAATGCCTAGTTCAAATAGGTCGAGGTGTTCTGGTCTTGAAATACTAGGAAGAATCATATGCAAATCAAACAAATTTTTCGGGTTAGTCTGTGCTAGTGCTTCCGACAAAAACGAAGCTTGCTTTTGATTATTTCCTTCTAGAACAACACGATCGCCCGGCCTGATCAATTTCTCCATGGCTTCCACAATGTGATCAGTAGGAATTACTAGTCCGTTAACAAGATCTTTGACACTCTCCAATCGCTTCTTCTTTGCCTCAAATCGGGTCGTCCATGATCTTTTTTGATTTACTACCTGTTTCGTCGCATCCATCATTCAATCCCCTTTCATCATTTCAATCGTTCACGTTTTGCTACAAACAGACAATCATCAAACCCATTCTCTGTTACAGATAAAGCTCTAGCTTCCGGAAATGCTTTGGCCGCCAAACGTGACAGTACATTTCCAGGAGGCATTTCGATAAATAGTCTAACCCCTTTTTCATACAAAACTGTAGAAGCATCATGCCATTGAACGGCAGAAGAAATACTCTCAGCGAGATCCAGTCGAATGTCGACCGGATTTAACAAAAGCCGTGCACTTCGATTTCCTGCGTATGGAATAATAGGTCGATGAATCGGTATATCATGTAGAGCTTCGGTGAGCACATCGGAAACTGATGCCAGAAGCGGGCAATGTGATGGCGTACTGACATTTAACAATGAGGCACAACGTGCATCATTCTCCCATGCAGCATCCAGGACTTTTTGTATTCCGGACAAAGCACCTGAGACCGTTATTTGATCCGGCGCATTTTGATTCGCCATAAATACCGGGTATTTTTCATCGAAGTGATGATTGATGAGTGATTGAAGTTTATATGCCTCAAGTCCAAGTACTACACCCATGCCGTATCCTTCCGGATATGCCTGCTCCATTAATTCTCCTCGTAAGGCCACTATTTTGACTGCGTCCTGAAAATCAATGACACCGGCCGCGACTGCTGCGCTAAACGCTCCTATAGAGTGTCCGGCAACAAAGTCCGGTATCACCCCTTCCGATTCAAATGCTTTAAAAGAAGCCACTCCGGCAGTCAAAAGAGAGATCTGCACTGCTTTTGTCGAAGCTAGAGCTTCTTTAGAATGAAAATTAAAAACGCTTTCATTTAGCTTTTCACTCGCTATTTCCAGCATATCTTCCACTACATTACATGCCGGCAAATCATTAAGAAGACCTGGTTTTTGGGAACCCTGTCCAGGAAACAAAAAAGCGAGTTTCACGATGTTCAACTCCTCCCATTTAGCAAAACTTATGAACGAAGCATTTTTTGAATGTTGGATATAACGTCTTTATTGTGTTTCAACAAAACTATTGACAATTCCTCCATATCCTGTTTCGATAATAAGTCGATAATGATTTCATGTTCAGTAATTGATTTTTCGATTTTTCCTTTATTTGTAAATGATAAACTTTGAACTCTTAATAGCGGCCATCCTAGTCGTGAATACATGTCTTTAATGACTTCACTTTTGCTCATCTTAATGAGGCACATATGAAAAGAGTGATTCAATTGCGTATAAGCATGAACATCCTCCACTGTTTTCATCTTTTCGTGAAGTTGATTCATTTCTTGTAACAAACCTGAATCTGTTCCGATCTGTTTAATCCGATCCATCGCCATATTTTCAAGCATGTTCCTTATTTCCAGTAAGTCGTATATTTCGTTTTCTGTATATTCTTTTACAACCGCACCTTTCCGTGGAATTCTTTCCACGAGCCCTTCGGTGGCAAGCAGATAAATCGCTTCACGAACCGGAGCTCTGCTCGTACCGTATTCTTCAGCATAGCTGTGTTCCACTAATTTTTCACCCGGCTTCAGGTCACCATTAATAATTTGTTTTGTAATATGTTCTGCTATTGAATTAGATAATGCATTATATGTGAAGTCAATCGCCCCCATGGATGCATCCCCCTCAAAATTTAGAATATTGTCGACTAAATCGATTTTCATTGAATTATACTACATACATTAAGTGAATTTCAATATTTTGAGAAATTGCCCTTTTTTTATCAGGAGCCTTTTTAATGATCAAAATAAAGCTTTTGTAATTAAAAAGAGTATAGACGGGCATAAAATACAACCTATTCCTGTATGAAATGTAGATGTCATTGCACCATAAGGAACTAACTTAGCATCTGTTGCTGCTAAACCAGCTGCTACACCACTTGCAGTACCCATCACACCTCCATAAATCATTGCTGTTCTAGGATTATCAAGACCAATAAACTTGGCAGCAAACGGTGTTGTAGTCATGACTAAAATGGATTTAAGGACTCCTGCGGCAATACTTAAAGCAATCACATCCGAACTAGCTCCGACAGCCGCCCCTGTTACAGGACCGACAATATAGGTTACTGCTCCTGCTCCAATGGTAGTCAAAGCGACCGGGTCACTGTACCCAAATGATAGAGCCACAAAAACACCACTGAAAAACTGAAGGAAAATTCCGATAAGTAATCCAACGAATCCTCGTACACCTGTTTGTTTCACTTCACTTAGACTCGCTCCAAATACAGTGGAAACGATTGCGAAATCTCGAAGCATAGCACCGCCCATCACACCAATGCCTGCAAACATGGGAATATCTGCAAGACCTTTCTCACCATTTGTTTGGATGCCTCCTATGTATGCGAGAATTAACCCAATTATAATAGCGATAGCTGAACCGTGTAATCTTCCCCTAGTGAGCTTATCCGAAAGTGTATATGAAATATAAACGGTAATACCTACCACCGCAAAAGCTGCCAAAAGAGCGTTTTCTTCAAGAACAGACATTATTATTTCTTTCATAACCACATTCAACCCCTTGTATTTTAAAAGTGAGCTTCCTTAACTTCTGGTTCAACTTCTACTTCATTTGCATGAGGGTTCTTATTGTTATTACCCTTACTTAGAATCGGAACTAATGCATAAGATAGTATAATGGCTGCAAGTGCAGAGAATATAGCCACCGGTCCACCCTCCAATGCCTTCACTACATTTTGCTGTGCTGCCATGGCTACAACAATAGGAATGTACATGGCACTCCAGAATTTTAACCCTTCTTGAGATTTTATGTGAAATTTGTTTTTTTTCTTTAGATTGTCTGTTATTAACAATAACAGCACAATTGCAAAACCGATTCCACCAACATTCGCGTCAATACCGATAATCTTGCCTAATAGTTCTCCTAAGAATATCCCTACCAATGTACAAACTGACAACAAAGCAACCCCATAAATCACCAAATTTGTTACCCCCCCTTGTTTTTTTAAAATGTAGAATATACATTTTAATTTCGCATGTTTTACTTAACAGTCATAAAGATGATAGCGCTTACTAAAAATCGAATTACATTTTCAGAGAGTCTATTGTCGACCGTTTTTATATCATAAAATATACCTTTGGTATTTGCAAACATTTTTTGTAATATTTTGATTATTATTCATCTTCATCTTCATCAATCACTCAGGAATGATTTATCTGAATATTTCAAAAAAACATTGTATTTCAACAAAACAACGTTTAAAATTTTTAGAATACTGTCGACTTTATTCTAATTGAGTTGTCAATCAATAAAAAAGGGTGTGAATTAGTATGACTTTAGACAAGTTTCAACAAGTAATATTTGATCAAAAAGAAAATTTTTTAGACCAATTGTTTACACTTTTACGCCAAGAAAGTATTAGCACTCAAAATATAGGGATCACTGAATGTGCAGCATTACTCAAGGAAATGATGGAAGAAATGGGAATCACAACGCGGTTAATGGAGACAGATGGACATCCCGTTGTTTACGGTGAAAAGATACAGGATAAAAACCAATTTACATTGCTTATTTATGGGCATTATGATGTTCAGCCACCTGACCCAATTGAAGATTGGATATCTCCACCTTTCGAACCCACTATACGAGATAAAAGGATTTATTGCCGAGGAGCAGGAGACAACAAGGGACAACTTATGGCCCAACTCCTTGGTATTAAAACATATATTGATACCATAGGGGAATTGCCCATTAATATTAAATTTGTATTTGAAGGAGAAGAGGAAATCGGCAGTGTCAATTTATCCTCTTTTGTAAAAGAACACAAAGAGCTTTTGAAAGCAGATTTGGTTTATACAGCGGACGGCTCTTCACATAATAGTGGCTCTCCCCTTATTTTATTAGGTGTAAGAGGTATGCTTTCACTTGAATTAACAGCAAAAGCAGCAGAATGGGATAACCATTCAGGAAATACAGGAAATATTCTACCAAATCCGGCTTGGAAGTTAATTGAGTTATTACAGACAATGCGCAATAAAGACGGACGTGTTTTAATTGAAGGTTTCTATGATCAAATTCGTGAACCCTCTGAACGAGAAAAAGAATTGCTTAAACAGTTACCTTTTGATGTTGAAGACATTGGGAACAAAATCGGTTATTCACATTTAAATATGGATGGCGAAACGTACTATCATAAGTTGACCATGGAACCAACATTTAATATCTGCGGGATGGAAAGTGGATATACAGGAAAAGGGATAAAAACGATCATTCCGTCTACAGCTACAGTAAAAATGGATATTCGTCTCGTAGTTGATCAGGATCCTATGTTTATTTACGACAAAATATGTCAACACGTGCAAAAACATGATCCTAACATTAAGGTAGAGTATTTAGGGTCTATGGAACCGTCAAGAACTCCTGCAGATCTTCAGATAGTTGAAATTGTAACCAATGCCATCCATCAGGCTTACCGACAAAAGCCACTTGTTCAGCCAAGCCTTGGAGGTTCACTTCCTGATTATGTATGGACAAACATTTTGGAAGTCCCTTCCATTATCATGCCCTATGCGAATTTTGATCAAAGAAATCATTCTCCTAATGAGAATATACAAGTCGATTATTTTTTAAATGGGGTTAATTGCACTTGCCATGTAATTCATGAACTCGGTGAGTATATAAAAAAACGGTAGACTTATATTTGAAAGGAAGTTTAGTATATGGGGCAAATAACTACGGAAAATCCGAAAACTGGTAGAATTTTAAACACTATTGAACGCTTTGGAAATCGACTCCCTCATCCTGCCATGCTATTCCTATATCTAATTATCATCATCATGATTATTTCCTGGTTACTTCATTTTTTAGGAGCAAGTGTAACACAACCTGGCACAGGAGAACAACTTGCGGTAAAGAGTTTGGTTTCCAGTGAGGGATTACTTTATATAATAGATTCCATGTTTAGTAATTTTATTGAGTTCAAACCATTAGGATTGGTTTTAGTCTTCACTCTTGGTGTGGGATTAGCGGAGAAGGTTGGTTTTTTTGACGCAGCTATTAAAAGGACAATAATACGAGCGCCTAAATCAATTATTTCATATGCTGTCATATTTATTGGCATCATGGGTAGTATTACAGCGGATGCAGCATATATCATTGTTCCACCAATAGCCGCAATGATATTTATGCTTTTTGGTAGAAATCCTATTGCAGGGCTAGCCGCTGGGATAGCCGGAGTTGGTTGTGGATTTTCAGCAAACTTATTTGTTTCTGCATTTGACGCAATGCTATCCGGAATATCAACAGAAGTTGCTCAAACTATAGATTCCAATATGATAGTAAAACCTGTTGATAATTGGTATTTTATGAGTATATCAGTATTTGTACTTACGATTGTGGGTGGCTTGGTTACTGAAAAAATTATCGAACCAAGGTTAGGACCATATAAGGGAAATGAAAAAATTACATATGATAATGATAAAGATCCCAAGGTAAGTTTATTAATAAGCAAAGCCTTGAGAAATACTCTTATCGCAGCTATTGTATACATTGCTCTCGTTATCTTGGCCCTTTTTATACCTGACTCACCACTAAGAGGGGAAAACGGAAGTGTCATAGATTCACCCCTAATGAGTGGTATCAGCACATTTATTTTTCTTTTCTTTATTATTATTGGTTTAACTTATGGGATTACTGCAAAAAAAATTAATAGTCCTACAGATGCAGTAAATTATATGATTGAAGCCATAAAGGACATCTCAGGATTTGTTGTCTTAGTCTTTATAATTGCACAATTTATAGCATATCTTCAATGGACGAACATATCCTTATTAACGGCAGTTAACGGTGCTGAGTTGCTTAAATCAGTTGATTTGGTTGGTATACCAGCTATTGTCTTGTTGGTTTTGCTAACTGTAATTTCAAGTTTATTCATATCGAGTGGTTCAGCTCTCTGGTCAGTTTTAGCTCCTATATTTATTCCTATGTTTATGTTATTAGACATTCACCCTGCTATCATACAGGTAAGTTATCGAATTGGTGATTCTGTGACAAACATGATTACTCCTCTGAATCCTTTTGTTGCCGTTATGTTAGGGTTTTTAATGAAATATGATAAAAAAGCAGGGCTAGGCACACATGTAGCTTTAATCCTGCCTTACACCATTGCTTTTTTGATTGTTTGGCTTATTATGCTCATTGTATTTTTATTATTAGATATTCCTATCGGACCAGGGGTAACAATGAATATAAAGTAAGTTAAAGTTGGAAATAGTAGTGAAGCTATACGCGCCTCCTATAGCCATCAAGTTAAGAAAAACACTTGGTTTATTTGAATATTTTGATGCATCCTTCCATAGAAAAATGAATGGAAGGATTTTTTTTTGCTAAATTGAAAGTTAAAGACGGACCAATCTGTTTTATACTCTGATTTTTCAGAATGGAAAGATTCGCCATAGTAATTCCAACCCTCTCCGAAAGCTCCGTTACGCTCATTTTTCGTTTTGCTAACATCACATCAATATTAAAAATAATTGCCATATCCTCCACCTCAGACCGTCAAATCATTTTCTGATTTTATGTTAATCGCTTCTTGTAGAAGCCGTTGGAGGATAGCAGCAAAAACGGCGATAACCAACGAAGCAAAAATGATGATGAGTCCCATTAATACAATAGGAGGGTCAACTTTCTTCGCTATAAAATGAAAGAGTGGCAAACCTAATACATACAAACCACTGATTGTAATCGCACAGCACTTTATGTTCTTTAACGCCTTTACAGATAATTCCGAGAACGCTGTGTTCTAGTCAATGTACCGTAAAAGATTGAAAGCCTGATAGAGAGCAAAGTAAAAAGGCACAGCCGCTCCATACATCACGATGAAAACGAGATATTTCATTGGGGCAATATTTGGATACAATTTTGCTGCGAAATTCGCCATATGGGGCACTAAAAAATATGCACAATGCAAGAACTGGGATTCCTATAAAAATAACAAAAAGAGTGTCGTAACTTGTTTCATAAAAAGTACCTCGTTAATTAAATTTACTCAAACCGTTAATCATTTTTTGACTTAATATCTGGGACATTTTTTAATGGCTTTTGAAGTGCATCCACAATGGCTGCGATGATACTTGTTGCTAAAATACCCATTAGACTTAGTGATATAGGACCTGCTGGGTCGTCTCCTGTGATTTTAGCAAGCACCTTTAAGCTTACTATTCCTAACAAAATGAGGAAAATGACTGTAAAAGCACATTTTTTTATAACCTTCAAAGATTTAAGGGATAATTCAGAGAAAGCATTGTTCTTTTCGATGTAGGTTAATAGTTTATATGCTTGATACAACGCAACAGAAAACGCAATACAGAATCCGTATGCACATACTAAAAAGGGGATTAGGAAGTAAGCCGTATCTGGATGTACTCTTGCATCTCTAACGGCAATCTCAGGCAACCAGATACACAAAGCAAGCACTGCAATTCCAACCAGAAAAATAATTACCTTTAAGAAAGTGGTTGAACCTCGTTTAACCTTCATTTAGAACACCTCACTTATTTAATGACAACATGATTTTATCATATGATTTATTGTTTCTCAATAAATTAATATTGTTTTTTATTATATTGTTATTGTTATTTAAATACCCTTTTAATATTAACAAAAATAAAAAGCATTTCTCATTACAGCTCTTATTTTAAAATGTTAAATTTACAACTTGTTCAACAAAACTTCCCAATAGTTTAATAGAGTAAATCAACAACGAGAGATAACAGAACCTACTTAAAATAAATAATATCCTTCGTAATTCACAGTAAAAATCACATGATAATTCACAGTTAAATTCGCACTGTACAATAATTATTTCCATATTCGATAATTGGGATGTGAAATCATGATTGAACTTTAATAAAAACATCAAAGAGTGTAGTAATATCAAGGAAATAAAAAACGTGAATTCATTTGTGAATTCACGGTAAAAATGTATTGTGAAATTGACTTTTACACCCCAAAAGAGAACCCGTTACTATTTAAGTTGGAGTTAGTATAGTTTCAT
>NZ_JAGGQN010000080.1:0-9675 GCF_018613275.1 Bacillus sp. ISL-4 | reverse complement strand
AACCACTACTACTGCCTTCATGGTTCGGGACTTTCACCCTATAGATTGCACCCATGCCGGGCGCACGAAAAAGCTGCCTTATAGACAGCTCCGATCTTCAGCTAAAGCACCCGTTAGCGTAAGTACATTAATTCACAATCTTATTTTCCAGACCATGACATTTAAAGTTATAATCAGGATTTTTCCTAACCTCTTCTTTCTGAAGTTCATACATGGCTATTTTATAGTTTATTTCTTCCAAGTGTTTTAAGCTTTCTTCAATTTTCTTCTGCACTTCCAATTTATGCTGTATCAACATTTCTTCTCTTTGCAAGAAGGTAGGATTTCCTACTTCATAAAGTTCCTTATATTCTTTTATTTTAGAAAGAGGCATTCCTGTCTCTCTAAGACAACGAATAAAAGAAATCCAATCGATATGTTGTTCGCTATAAACTCTACGACCTTTTTCATCACGAGTTACATTTGGTAGTATCCCTTGCTCTTCATAAAATCTAAGTGTCTTTGCAGATATATTTAAGTTCTCCACTACATATTTCATTGAATACAACATTACTTACCCCACCTTTAGTTACAGTTACTGTAACTAAAAATATATCATAAAGGAGAACTAAAAACAAAAATCCTTTATATAATCATATAAAAATTAACGCTTTACTTACCCTAACGTTAACCAATTACACTGAAGTAGAACTTCTAATAGGGATAGTTGTAACGGCTCAGAATGGTAATAATAGTAGTCAGATTAACTCAACATTAGAAGAATATTCGATAGAGAGGTTAAAGAAATGAATCAAAAATACAGTAGGTTATTTGAATCCTTCACATTCAAAAGTGGAATAACAATTAAGAATAGTATCGTCATGGCACCTATGACAACCTGGTCAAGTAATGACGACCTTACCATTTCGGATGACGAGGTAAAGTATTACAAACAAAGAGTAAATGGAGTAGGACTCGTCATTACAGGGTGTACTCATGTTACACCTAATGGGCAAGGTTTTACGAATGAATTTGCTGGATACAATGATGAATTTACTCCAAGTTTACGAAAATTAGCTGATGCAGCGAAAAGTGGAGGCTCACCTGCGGTACTTCAGATTTTTCATGCAGGTAATAAAGCCCTGCCTAGATTGGATGCAGTTAGTGCGAGTGCATTGCAACCCGAAGTTACTAATTTAGGTTCAACTTCAGAAACAAGAGAACTTTCACATGAGGAGATCTTGTCGATTATACGTGCTTTTGGCGACACAACAAGAAGAGCGATTGAAGCTGGATTTGATGGCGTCGAAATTCATGGGGCTCATGGATTTTTAATTCAAAATTTCTGGTCACCAGCGACCAATCAGCGGACGGACCAATGGGGAGGATCACTTGAAAATCGCTTGCATTTTCCATTGGCGATTATTGAAGAAATTAAAAAGGTAATTGAAAAACATGCTACAAAACCATTCATTTTAGGATACCGATTTTCACCTGAAGAATCCTCCAAAGAGGACGGATTACGTATGAAAGACACGTATGAATTAATTAATTTCCTTGTTGAACAGGATTTAGATTATATACATGCTTCATTAGATAATGTGTCTTCAAAGCCAGTAGATAGTCAAGATGAAAAAACACGGCTTGAATTGATTCTTGAAAAAGCAAACGGTAAGGTACCTGTGTTGGCTGCTGGTTCCATGATAACACCCGATGATGCTCTTAAAGCTATGGAATTAGGATTGCCGCTAATCGCCATTGGTCATGCGTTAATTATGAACCCCGATTGGGTTGAAAAAGTCGCAAATGGACGTGAAGCCGAGATCGCTTCTGAGTTGAACGTTTCGAAACTCGACCAGCTTAATATTCCAGAAAAACTACGGAATGTTATTCAAGCAATGCCAGGTTGGTTTAATATTGGTAAATAAAAAAATAGTCCTATGGGCTACTTTTTTATTTATCTTGAACTAACCTGCCCCTTTAGTTCCATAAGAAAAGAGCTGCCATAAAAACAGCTCCGATTTACAGCTAATGCACCCGTTAGTTGATTAATTTTTTTACCTTAAAAATGTTTTGTATATAAATTAAGAGGGTAGAATTAGTTAGTTAGAAAGTTATTTACTTGGGGGATTAATAATGGCAACTCTTTTAAAAAATTTAACAAATTCGTTAATCGAGACCCGTCAGCGATACGCAATGCTTAAAGAACATGGCATTGAATCAATGAGTACCATTTATCCTGATATCCCTTGGAATGCCGATATATATTATCATCTTTTAGCGACCTTACCCAAAGAGATTGACCGTCTGGAACAAAGGATTTTAAAAATAGAAAGCAATTTTAAAGTCTGCCAATGATGGTGGGCTTTTTTCTCTGTTAAACGATAATATTGTTTCCCGCAAAAAAATTTATAGGTTCTTTTGGTGGGCATGTTGTTCAACAAAAGCACCCGTTAGTTCAACAAGACAGGAGTTGCCTTAACAACTCCTTTAAGGGGTATCGTCAGGAAAATGCGGATTTAAAACGTTAAGAAAATTGCAGCAAAAAATCAATTCCTTTATCGTTTAGGAATCGACTTTTTATTTAGCTTGTTTCGTGAATAGAAAAATAAAATGTTAAAATAGAATAGAAATAATTTTTTATTATGAATAAAGAAATAAGGAGGAAGAGATGTTTTGATTAATTTTAAAAAATGTGGTTTAGAGGATATTGGAACACTTAAGGGGATTTCTGTAAAAACGTTTGTGGATACATTTGGTGAATATAATACAGAGAAAGATATGTCTTTATATATTCAGAACTCATTAACAGATGAAGCATTAACGGAACAATTAACTAATTCTGATTCTCTTTTCTATCTTATGTTTGATAATGAAAATCTAGTTGGTTATCTTAAATTAAATATTGAAAAAGCTCAAAGTAAGATTTATGACGAGGACAGTGTAGAAATTGAAAGAATTTATGTATTAGATGAATTTCAACACCGAGGATTCGGTCAACAAATGCTTGATAAAGCTATTGAAATAGCAAAGCAATTAGATAAAGGGTCACTTTGGCTTGCGGTATGGGAAAAAAATAATGGTGCAATTTCTTTTTATCATAAAAACCACTTTAAACAAGTGGAAACAATTACCTTTACTTTGGGGGAGACCCCGTTTACTGGATTGGTTATGAAAAAATGGTTTCATTAGATTCTCTAAGACCACTAAAACTGTCTTAACGTTGTTAAAATTGGGGGAAATGTCAGGAAAAAAAGCTTAACGTTGTAAATCCGCATTTTCCTGACGGTACCCCATGCCCATCAAGCTAAGAAAATAGGTCACCCCCCAAAACGATAAATTGAGCTTATAAGTTATACAAGAAAGTACAAAATTTCGTTCTGGGGGCACTACAAAACTTTAACTTGATGGCAATGTGGCGGGACCCCATAAATAAAAAGGTGAAATTCGAACTTGAAAATCATAAATTTCTTAATATTAAATTTTCCGATATCTTAGATATTTTTGTCCATGAATAAATACTTTAAACGTTATAAACAGCTTAGTGAGCTGCTGAATAATCTAATCACAAAAAACCGACGGTCGTGGTTCGACTGTCGGTTCGGGTTTTGTTTATCTAACGCTTTTTTAAATTTTTTAAATGGATAATCTGGATAACTTTTATGATTTTTTTCTAACTGCTTAGGGTACACCTGTAGAAATAACAATGTTTACTCATCGACAGTACCCTCAGTCGGATATTTTTCTTTCAAAACATGATGTAGAAACATTATTCTAACAGCTATTATAAACTTTTTCTTATCGGTTAAGGATTCTTGATTTCTCAAGAATTCTTCTAACTCTTCCGTAGTTATTTCACAATAAGCAGCCAACGTCTCATAACTTAATCCTATGTCTCTATGCAATCCTTCTATAATACTACATAATCTTTGTTCTTCATCAAAATCAATAGCTGTTAAAAAGGCACTCATTTCTATTGGATGAGTGTGATACATTTTGTGATTAGTATATAAAATCTTATTTATTACATCATCTGACATTTTGTATATTTTTTTCATTTTTTCAATATTTTCTTCCAATGTAATAATTTTCATGAATAGTTCCTCCTAATATTTATTAATTGGGCTATACAAAATTAGTAACTAAGCGTGAAATTAGGTTATATTAACCATAAGAGTTGTTATATGGTTTTTTATACTTCCAATTTTAACTAATAGTCTACTTATACTTCCAAACTTTGTCCAATTAAAAGTATACGAATCAGCTAAAATAGGAATTACATAGATGATAATTACATTATCATAGATAAAAAATAAAAAGGAGATGTAAACAAAAGATGACTTTTTTAAGAAAGCTGGCTTTATTCTTTACCCTAGTGCTTGTGTTTGCCTTAATACCTAGTTTGGCAAGTGCTGAACAGGGCAATACTGTACCTGATGGTGATCAGGAAAATTTACATATTCAGGTGCCTATTGAAAAGGTTGAGGATTCAAACGGGGACTCCTCGAAGGATTCTTCTAAAGAATCTAAAGTTGTGGCAGCTGCAGCTAGTAATGTTGGATATGTAGATGTATGGGTAACTAAGAGTCCTAAGAAAATTAATTGGAAAGTACATGTTAATCCTCCGTATAAAGGTAATGGATTTAACGGATAGTTAAGTGTTACACACTTAACTCAAGGATCAAACCAGAGGTATCACATTACTACCATGTCAGGCAGTTTGACCCCACCGATTCCTACTAGTACATATGGTGGTAGACTTGAGGGAACCCTTACTTATAATGGTTCAGTGACCGGTGTTACACTAGCATCTGGATACCTACAATGGACTAACTAATAAGTAATATATTTAAATCCCTACTTCTAGCCAAATATTATAAAAAACCACTTACTGGTAAGTGGTTTTTTTGTTGCACCGGGATCCGGCGCAGCTGCAACATTTTATTTTGGACCTGATCTTTTTGGGGTAGCGCCACATGCCCATCAAGCTAAGTAAAAACAATACCTCCAATAACGAAAAAACGCTATTCTTATTGTAAGAAGTTTACGAAGAAAGGATGGTGTTTTTTTATGAATCCTATTATCTCCAGTGAACTGACACTTTTTGCACAAGAATTACAACGTTTTCTATCTCCAATTGTCATACAAGAAACTGCCAAACAGGTGGGCTTTGTACAACGATCTAGTAAGTATCAAGCAAATGGACTTATCGCCCTTTGCGTTTGGCTCAGCCAAGAAGTCGCTAGTACATCACTTACGCAATTATGTAGTCGTTTAGAGGCTTCGACGGGTGTATTAATAAGCCCAGAAGGGCTGAATCAACGCTTTAATCCAGAAGCTGTCGCATTTCTTCGAGAAGTCTTTACTTCTCTTCTCACACAAAAACTCTGTTCAAATCAATCGCTTTCTGCACACTTGATCTCTACTTTCAATCGTATTCGGATTTTAGATGCGACTGTATTTCAGCTACCTGATTCCTTTGCTACAAATTATCAAGGCTCTAGAGGGAGTAGTAATACTGCAGGGGTGAAAATCCAATTGGAATACGATTTATTAAGTGGCCAATTTTTAAACGTACAACTAGGACCAGGAAAGAACAATGATAAAACATATGGGACCATCTGCCTTGAAACCGTAGAGGCGGGCGATTTGTGTTTGCGTGATCTTGGTTACTTCGATTTAGGAGACTTACAAGCCATTCATGATAAAGAGGCTTACTATATCTCGCGGTTGAAGCTGAATACACGCATTTATATCAAGAACCCTGAGCCAGAATACTTCAACAATGGCACGTTAAAAAAACAAACAGAATACATCCAACTTGATATGACACAAATGATGTCTGGTCTAACCCCTGGTGAAACGATGGAAATCCCCGAGGCATATATTGGCCAAAATCAGAAGCTTCCAGCACGTGTCATTATCCATCGTTTAACCGATGATCAAACGCAAACACGCCTGAAAAACCAAGCGATACGTGAAAAGAAGAAAGGCATTGTCATGAAGGATAAAAGTAAACGTTTAATGGGCATGAATGTATATATCACGAACACGTCGCTAGAAGAAGTACCGACGAACTATGTGCATTCATTGTATTCACTTCGTTGGCAGATTGAGATTTTGTTTAAAACGTGGAAGTCATTCTTTGAAATTGATGAATGTAAAAATATTAAAAGAGAACGCCTAGAGTGCCATTTATATGGACAACTCATTGGCATTCTCCTCTGTTCTTCTACGATGTTTCAAATGCGACAGCTTCTGCTTGAAAAGAAAAAGCAGGAGCTGAGTGAATACAAAGCGATTTATATGATTAAAGATTACTTTCCGTTGCTGTTTCAAGCGATAGCAGTTGGCACAGAAGAACTTTTGAACATTCTGCATCGCCTTTATCAGCTGCTCAAAAAGAACGGTCGTAAATGTCATCGGTATAAGAAGATGACCGTCTTTGATATTCTAGGGGTCGTGTATGAAACGACGGTGAAGCATAGACAAGCTGCCTAGCGAAAAAATCGCGTTTTAATAGGCTTCTTTGGCATGCCTACTATTCCATCACTCGCTAGTTTTGAAACAATATCATTTTGTGCTATTAATTTACGTTGTTAGCTTGATGGGCATGTGACGCTACCCCAAGATTTAGTAGGGAGACAAAAAGTAGTAGAATTTAAATAAACAAGGAAACTCGACATCTATTTACAATACTGGAAAAAGGAGATGTATTCATTGTAAGTGGCTCTCGCGAAAAAAATAAATGTTGTATGAAATTGCTACTTAGAATCCTTGTTTACTGCTATCCATCAGCTATTTTTTTAGTGTGTTTTTTAGTGCGATTCTCAGTGTGAATTTCGCAAAAGGTTTACCATTAGATTAAACCTAATAGCTTATTGACTTTTTATCATGAAATTGTATAATATAACGGTGAAATTGAATTAAAGAACTACACATTATATCACAATTATATATCTCTGCAATATGTTTCCTGACAAGGTGCTGGCGTATCTAGGGACGCGTTGTCGGGTATATGTGGGTCGTGTATGTCTAAGACCAAGGGTTTCTAAAAGTCTCGATATTCCCCGGAGCGTATACTTTTCACCCCATTCCTTTGCAATATACTGCGCTACTAAGGAAAGGGTCCAATTGTATGTAGTAGAAAGTCCTACATCCATGGGCGTTTGATGAGTGACTACTTGAACAAGTTCTTGTTTCTGTTTGTCAGTTAGCTTGTGTGGTGCACCTGAAGAATGCTTCATTTTTAAGCCATCAATTCCCTCTTTTTTATAGGCATTGATATAAGTGGAGATGGTTTTAGGACTACGAAGAGTTATGTCACTGATTTCTTTTTGCTTGTAACCTTTTATGTAAAGATAAATCGTTTGATAACGTTCAAACGTCCGACGGTCATTGGCCCCCTTCATAGCTTCCATAACACGTAAAATTTCACTTTGGTTATTCAAAGGAAACATCCCTTCGATTAGATTTTATTGTTTTTATACCCAAACTGTTGAAAATGAAACCCTTTGATTCAACACACGTGAACATATTGTTCCTTTGAATGATCAATAATTATTAGGGTAATTTCAGATCAATTTACAGCTAGTAAAAACGAAGCAACTTGTTTTTACTAGCTGTAAATCATTAGACCGACGGCTAATCGTTTAAAGTAACAGACTTCACGATGGATTAAGAGATATAGTAGTGGTTCTTCGTGCCCTTTGTCCAGTAGAATTTGAGATTTTGAAAACCTATCATTTTAAAGAAAGCAGGATGAGTATGGGGACTTTATACCAAACAAATGAACATGAACGAGAGCGAATCAACGCTTTACAGCGCTATCAGATTCTAGATACCCCTCCAGATGGCTCTTTTGACAGGATTACCGCATTGGCTTCTCAGCTATTAAATGTACCCATCGCAATAACAAGCTTAGTAGATGAGGATCGAATTTGGTTCAAGTCCCATCATGGGTTGGACGTGCAGGAGATTGACAGGGAGCCCGGTCTCTGTGCCTCGGCCATTCTGAACAACGTACCCTATATTCTTAATGATGCAAGTATAGATCCTCGCTCGTTGGCAAACCCTTTGGTTGCAGGAGAAATGGGCTTGCGTTTTTATGCAGGGATTCCACTGGTTACCCATGATAATCACAACCTTGGGGTGTTATGTGTAATTGATTTCGAGCCGCGTGAAATCACTAAACAGGAAATCAATATCCTTAGTAAGCTCGCTCAAGTCGTCATGGACGAGATGGAATTACGTTTGGCTGCACGTAAAATTGAAAAACTTAGTAAGGAAAAATCAAATTTATTAGCAGTTTTAAGCCATGAGATTCGTACGCCACTGAACGGTGTAATTGGAATGTCCAGTTTACTACATTCTACTGAATTGACCCAAGAACAAAATGAATATGTTGACGTGATTGAGACGAGCAGCCAATCCCTACTTACTATGGTGAATCATATATTGGATTATTCGAAGATAGAGTCAGGTAAAATGAAATTGAACATCCAACCCTTTGACATCCATTTCTGTATAAAAAAGGTTATGGATCTGTTTTCTGCTGAAGTAGAGCAAAAAGAGCTTTGTTTAACCTATGAAATTGATCCTAAAATTCCAGATATTTTAATAGCTGACGATCATAAAATCCGTCAGATTTTGGTTAACTTAGTGGGGAATGCTGTCAAGTTTACTAAAGAGGGAGAAATTAGCACTCTAATTAATTTGGTTTCTTCTGATTACGACGCCGATTATGCAACGGTATCCTTTACAGTGAAAGATACAGGCATCGGTATTCCGAATGACCAAACCCACCGATTATTCCAACCTTTTAGTCAAGTACAGGCCTCGGCTTCTGATGAAATTAGACAAGGAACGGGCCTTGGTCTTTCTATCTGTAAACAATTGGTGGAATTGATGAATGGGCGTATTTGGCTGGAGGAATCAACCAAAAGTGGTTCGACCTTTACCTTTGAACTCAGATTGCCATTCGAATATTGATATCTGAATAAAATAGAGTTCAAGAAAAGGGGGATGTCTAATCGACAACCCTTTTTTTCTATAAAAAAACCTTGATTATTTTCTTGATTTTAATGATTTCTAATAGATAGCGTCATTGGATATACCAATACTTGGTATAATAGTAATAAGTAATTCCTAATCCCTAATCTTTCCTGTTTATCCTCTCTTTTACATAACCACCAGCATAATAAAATAATTAAGCCTATCATAGTGAAGAATAATGTTGCAATGCCAAATGGTGTATTTAAGAATTTTTGATAAAAAACATCATACATTTCATCATCACCCTTACTAGTTTGAGCATAAGAGGTAATTAGATGAATGTTAAAATATGTAAAAAAATGAAAATGGACAATTATTAAGGTTTTTTGAACTAAATGCTCCAAATAATAAAAAAGAGGTTCATTTCCTTGTTACTATAGCCCAAACAATTAATCAAATTGATATTGATTGTATTTTGACTTTTCATCATGTAATAATGGTTTTTTTATTACCGCACAGTACGACTAAACCATTACATAACAAAAGGAAATTATTACAAATCGTTAGCGAATGGACCCTCATTTACATTCTTTATAGATAAAATTGAATGTACGGAAACTACCTTACTTAAAGAAACACTCTTTGCAAATTACCTTAATCTCTTTTTCTTTTTGGGGTAGAGTCACATGCCCATCAAGCTAA
>NZ_JAGGQN010000079.1:0-14737 GCF_018613275.1 Bacillus sp. ISL-4 | reverse complement strand
AAAAGGTTGCCGCAGCAACCTTCCTTATTGAAGTAAAGCACCCGATAGTTCATTAAGGAACACAGCATCTAATTACATAAATGCTACCTATTAAGTTCAATTCATTAAGAAAAGGTGTTACCAATCAAATAACCAAGGTAAGCAAGAATAATCCCGAACCCATATGTCATTATTGTATAAAGAAGAAATTTCTTTTTATGGTTATTTTTAAACAGTTGTGTCATTTCTAACTTCAGAGTAGAGAAGGTAGTAAAAGCTCCAATAAATCCCGTTCCTAATAAAAGAACTATCATTGTATCAGCTTTTGTTCCAGTTATTATACCTAAAAGAAAAGCTCCTAATAAATTAACAGTTAGAGTTCCTATTGGGATTAGAAATGTGGATTTGTTATTTAGATGTTTACTAATGGTATAACGGGCTATCGCCCCGAAAAAACCACCAATCCCGACCATAATTATATGTAACATTGTCACGATTTTTGTACCTCCTTACTCACATTGAATCCTAATCTGCTCATTAATAATCCCCCGAAAATACTTACAAAAACATAAAGACCCCCCAGCAATATATTACCGTTTTGAAACAATTTAACGGTTTCTATACTTAATGTTGAGAAAGTTGTAAAGGAACCAACAAATCCAGTTCCGATTGCTGTTGTTAAAGTAGAGGATAAAGAAGTCTTCTTAAATAATCTGGTTGTTAACCAAGCCAATAAAAAACTTCCGAATAGATTAATGCTTAATGTTGCATAGGGGAAAGAACTATTCGTAAATAAAGAAACGCCAATCACATATCTTAAAATAGCTCCAAGAGATCCTGCAACGCCTACCAAAAAATAAACCATTTTAATACCTCCTAATTAAATGCAAATAAAAAGACCCCTGCCAGTAAAAATACCAGCAGGAGTCATTAGCCATTGGCGGTTAAAGGTGAACTCCATCACCTATTATTAACTTTTCTCTACTTAATAATAAATCAAATGGCTCTATAAAGGAAGTATCACCTTTAAGTCATCCTTCTTCAACTCCCTCAGTTTGATGCAAATATCTCTCGAATGCTCACTTATTCACAGGATTTCATAACACAATTGTACAATAACACAAATATAAAAATGTAAATTATGAGTAAACTTATGGTAGACAATGCTAATTTATGTGGATTATCAATTTTAATTTTATTTTGTGTGCTATTTTAGATTTATTCTACGTAAAAAGAAAGCCTGCTATTGTGCTGAACTATATTATTTCAAAAATTAGTGGAGATCCGCCTATGTCCAATAAAAAGGCTGCCCAAAATATCTCAGGCCGCCTTCTGGTTAATATAACTTACTCATTGGATTCATCATCTTCAAAGCCATTATAGTTGTATTGTGAACGGTCTATTGGAGTAAAGTTCTTAGGCGTATGGAACCTTAGTAAGTCTCCATTTACAACCCTATCAGATAGCTCTAATTTATGTTCTACGATTTCCTGATATTCCTTACCTTTATCCAATTGATCCTCTTCCAATAACATTCCTGTGTTTGAATCATAAAATTTACCATCAACTGATGTAATAGTCGGACTTACAAAGTCAGCGTTCCGGAATGGAACAATTGGATCATGATCGTCAGATAATAAATCTGTTCCAAATTGAACATAATCTTTTGTATCAACACCTAACAAATGAAGAAGTGTTGGAAGAAGATCTATTTGGCCACCATATTCGTGATTAATTCCACCTTCTGCACCAGGTACACGAATGAATAGTGGTACCTGTTGTAAACCAGAGTTCTCAAATGGAGTGATTTCTTTTCCGATAACTTTTTCCATTGCTTTATTATGATTCTCGGAAATCCCATAATGGTCACCGTACATAACTATAACAGAATTTTCATACAACCCAGATTCCTTCAAGGAAGTAAAGAATTGCTCTAGAGCTTCATCGGCATAACGAGCCGTCTGGAAGTACGTATCGACAGATTCATCACCTGTCGTATGAGGTTTGATAGAAGCATCCTCAGCATCAATCGAAAATGGGAAATGATGCGTTACCGTGATTAATTTCGAATAAAATGGTTGAGGTAATGATTCCATAAGTGGAATAGATTCCTCAAAGAACGGCTTGTCCATTAGACCATATCCCGTTAGGTCTTCAGGATTCATATCATAGGAGCTTGAATCAAAAAACTCGTTATATCCAAATGATTTATAAATTTCATCACGATTCCAAAAGCTGCCTGTGTTGGCATGGAACACCGCAGACGTATAGCCTTGCTGACCTAAGATAGCTGGAGCCGCCTGGTACGTATTTAAACCTTTTGTTGTAAAGGCCGAACCCTGTGGTAATCCGTATAAAGAATTTTCAATCATAAATTCAGCATCCGCCGTTTTGCCTTGTGCAGTTTGATGGTAGAAATTATCAAAGTAAAGGGTATTTTCTTCTTTCGTTAGTGAATTTAAAAATGGTGTTACCTCTTCTCCATGCAACTTGTAATCAATAAGGAAATCTTGAATGGATTCAAGGTGTACATATATTACATTCATACCTTTTCCTTTGCCAAAGTAAGTTTCGTTTGGCTCCGCATAGTTAGTTTTTGTGAAATTAATGACCTCTGTCATGTCATCGCTATTTGCCATTACCCTTTTTGCAGATGCTTTTGTACTTTGAACCGCATCATAAATGGTGTAATTGTACATACCTAAATATTTCACAATATAATTTCGGTCAAATCCTCTTTTCAATAATTGGGGCCTGTCTATTTCCGCTAAAGCTAGATTTACCCCAGAAAGACCTAAGGCCAATGAGAAAAGAACAATAATCTTCCGACGTTCCATTCCTTTCATTTCCATCTTTACATACCTAATAGAAAGTAATCCGATCAATAAAATAATATCTGCGAAGAAAAACAGATCATATGGTTTTAGGAGAGAAAACACACTACCACTTACATCTCCAAAATTTTGTGTTTGAGTTAAGGTCGGTAATGTAATAAAATCATTAAAAAATCGGTAATATAATACATTGGCATATAAAAGAAATGACAAGAGAAAGTCAATGCCAATCAGCCAAAAATACTTTTTTCTACCTTTTAAAAAGAAAGAAAATCCTAAAAATAATATGGAAGATCCTAAAGGGTTCAGGAGTAATAGGAAATGTTGAATTGAATTTTCAATACCTAAATTGAACTGTGTTAATTGAACGATATATGTCTTTATCCAAAGAAGAAAAACAGTACTGATGAAAAACACGACATATTTATTTAAAATGCCTCGATTTTTTTGAAATACATTATTCATTTTTCACTCCTACCTACTATTGTACTTATAACTAAATAGTCTATTAATTATATTCTTATATTCTATTAAGCTCTTAAATTGAAAAGTTCCTGCCAAAACATGCACAGGAAAACTTTTCTTTACTTAATAATAAGAACTGGGCACTTCACTCTTTTCACTACTTTATGACTGACACTTCCTAGTACCATTTCTTGCAAAGAATTAAGGCCACGACTTCCGATGATGACTAAGTCAAACTTTTCATTATTTGCATAATCAACAATGGTTGGACCTGGTTCTCCGTGCATAATTTTCATTTGATAAGTTAATTTGTTTGATTTCAAAAGTTCTTCAACTGGCTGAATTTTTTTCCGACGTGATAATTCTAATTCTTCTTTTCCTTGGGCATGAAGAACCTGACTCTTTGCTTTTGTAAAATCCACTATATATACAGTTTCAATTACACATTCGTTAACTAAAGAAGCAAACTTTACTGCTTCTTTAGCTGCTCGCAATGAATTTTCCGATCCGTCTACAGCTAATAAGATTTTTTTATACATTTCTTCACTCCTAGAAAACTTAATGTGGACTTAACTTCGCATTTGAATCATTATATACAGCTAATTTATCTACAAGTTTTTTACTAGTTGCATCTAAACCTTTAATAGAAATTCTATTTCCACTTTCCCGGTATTTTATTACCACCTTATCAATTGCACCTACTGCCGAATCATCCCAGATATGAGAATTAGAAAAATCTATAATAATGTTTGAATTTTCAACGGTAAAATCAAATGAGTCTACAAATCCTTCAACGGAAGCAAAAAACAATTGACCTTCGATATCAAACACGAAGTTTTGGTTAACAAGACGTTTCGTTACCTTAATTTTAGAGATTTTAGCTACAAAGAAAATAGCACTTAATATAACCCCAGCAATCACACCTTTTGATAGGTCATGCGTTGCAACTACTATCACTACAGTAACCAGCATTACGGCTGCATCACTTTTTGGTGCTTTTCTCAAATAAGAGAACGAGGACCAATCGAATGTTCCAATGGACACCATTATCATAATTCCAACTAGAACTGGCATTGGAATCTGCACGACTAAATCACCCAAAACAATAATTAGGAATATTAAAAATAAACCGGCTATAAGAGTGGAGAGACGACCACGCCCCCCTGATTTTACATTGATTACAGACTGACCAATCATTGCACAACCTGCCATTCCACCAAAGAAACCTGTAACGATATTGGCAATACCTTGCCCTCTGGATTCTTTATTTTTATTACTTTCCGTCCCTGTCATATCATCAACTATTGAGGCTGTCAGTAAGGATTCTAATAACCCTACAATTGCCAAGGCAATGGAATACGGAAATATGATACTTAATGTTTCAAATGTGAACGGTACATCTGGTATAAAAAATGATGGAAATGATTGTGTTATAGATCCCAAATCACCAACGGTTCGAAGATCAAAATTAGAATATATCGCAACAGCAGTTAAGACTATTATTGCAATTAGTGGGGCCGGGATAGACTTTATAAATCTGGGCACTACATATACAATGACTAATGTAATCGCTACAAAAATATATGTCATTGTAGAAATTCCAATAAAATGAGGCACCTGTGCCATGAAAATCAAAATAGCTAATGAATTTACAAAACCAACCATGACAGCTCTAGGGATAAATTTCATGAGTCTCGCTATTTTAAATACACCAAAAAGCACTTGAATAATCCCAGTTAAAATGGTTGCTGCCAATAAGTAATTCAAACCGTGTTCTTTTACTAACGGAACCATTAATAATGCCATGGCACCAGTTGCGGCTGAAATCATTCCAGGTCGCCCACCAACAAATGCAATAATAACTGCAATACAAAATGACGCATACAAACCAACCATTGGGTCGACTCCTGCTATAATTGAAAAAGCTATAGCTTCTGGTATTAGTGCTAAAGCCACTACAATCCCAGCAAGGACATCTCCTCTAATATTTGAAAACCATTCTTTCTTTATCTTTTCTAACACTTTTCCTTCACCTCAATTATTTTCTTTGACTCTTGCACTAAAAGATGGGTCAGCAATACAATAATGACAGTTTACCATCACCCGTCCCAAAATGGAACCTTTTTAAACCCTTAAAATTAAATAAAATTTATGCTATGATAAAGAAAAGGGTTAAATAGTAAGGGGAGTAAGTAATGTTAATTGGATATATGAGACCTTTTCAAGAAGATCCAAAATGTGAAATTCAACATAGAAGTTTAACAAAAATAAATTGTCAAACAATCTTTTCAGAAGAACATTCATCTGCAAAAAAACGAGTACAATTAAAACATATGTTAGATAACTTAAATCAGGAAGATAAAATAATCGTTTACAAACTTTTCACTATTGCTGATTCAACTCGCCATTTAGTTGAGTTGTTAGATTTAATAGCTAAGAAAGGTGCTCATCTTCAATCTATATCAGAGGGGATTGATACAAGTAAGACATCAGGATATGCCTTTAATGAAATCGTGAAACATCTTTTGGAATTCCAAAGTGATATGATAAGTGAAAAAACCAAAAAAGGGCTTCATGAAGCCAAACAAAAAGGCGTTGTTCCGGGTAGACCACGAAAACCTGATGAAAATGTAAATCGTGCTATTATTATGTATCAAAGTAAAAAATATAGTCTTGCTGAAATAAAAAAGGAAACAGGTATCAGCAAATCTACACTATACCGATACCTTGAAAATTAATTCAATTCTTTTCTTTTGATGGTGCATAGGAAATTCAAATAAAAAAACCGACACAATTTATGTCGGTTTTTCTTGATTAAAGAAAGATAAGGGTCTTTCCCCTTTAGTTTTATCGTGAGTTTAAATTAATTTTAAACCCAATCATTGTTTTTAATTCGTAAGGAACTCTGTTAAGGACTTACCCTGATCATCCATTTGTGACTAACGTTGCCCCACTCTAATTGAGATGATATTATAGCTTTTTCTTAATACTTATTGAATTTGCCAGCAACCATAAGTAAATGGATATTTTTTAGAACGCTCTTAAATCTCCATAATAATTGGTAAAATGAAAGGGTTCCGCCCTGTTTTATTGTATAAGAATGGTTGTATAGATTTAATTACTCTTTTTTTCATTTGATTCCATCCTTTTGTTCCCTCTGTTAATTGAGAAGTGACTACCTCATACGTCAGTTGCTCCAGTTCTTGAATAAGAGGACCTGCTTCCCTTACGTACACAAATCCTCTTGTTACTATGGCAGGACGGTTTACTAATGTCCCCTGTCTATGATTGATGGTCATAGTAATAATTACAAGACCCTCTTGTGATAATATTCTTCGTTCTCTTAGCACAAGATCGCCAATGTCTCCAATTCCATTCCCATCTACATATACAGGCTGAGCAGGTACTTTATCTATTATCAGGGCATTGCTAGAAGAGAGTCCCAGTACGTCACCATTATCCAAAATGAAACAATTACCCCTAGGTATTCCACATTCATTAGCTAACTTTACATGGGCATGAAGCATACGATATTCTCCATGGATTGGAATGAAATAGGTAGGATTTAACAAGCGAATCATTAGCTTTTGTTCTTCTTGCTTTCCATGCCCAGAAGCGTGTATATCGCTGATTTTATTATTAATTACATTGCCACCTGCACGTTGTATCATATTAGTTACTCGGTTAACACTTATATCGTTCCCTGGAATTGGTGACGAGGAGAATACAACAGTATCCCCACGAATGATTCTAACATGACGATGGTTACCATTTGCTATTCTTGATAACGCAGCCATAGGCTCTCCTTGACTACCTGTACAAATAATCGTGATATCTTTACTTGGTGTTCTACCTATTTCATTTGCACTGATAAATACACAATCAGGTGCCACTATATATCCTAATTTCCTTCCAATTTCAATGGTTTTTTCCATACTACGTCCAACTACTGCTATTTTTCTTTTGTATTTTATAGAAGACTTTACGACTTGCTGGATACGGTCGATATTAGAGGCAAAAGTTGCAAAGATTATTCTTCCGTCTACATCTTGGAAAACGTCTTCAATGGCTTCACCCACCACTTGCTCTGATAGAGAAAAGCCAGGAACTTCACTGTTTGTACTGTCTGACAATAAACAAAGAACTCCTTCTCTGCTAATTTCAGCTATCTTATGAAAATCAGTTTCAGCTCCAGTTGGTGTTAAATCGAACTTAAAGTCTCCTGTGTGTACAATATTTCCGTCAGGGGTAGTAATCACCACACCAAATGAATCAGCAATACTATGAGTAGTCCGAAAAAAGCGAACTTTTAAGTGGTCAAATTGTACAGAGCTGTCATTGTTTATTTGATGGAACTCCACCCCACGAATCCTATGTTCATTTATCTTACTTTTCATTAATTCTAATGCAAAATCCCCACCGAATACCGGGACCTTAACATCACCTAGCTCACGAAATAAAAATGGTATTCCTCCAATATGATCTTCATGTCCATGAGTAATAAAAATCCCTTTAAGCTTTTCTAGATTATCCTTTAGATATGTATAATCCGGCAAGACATAATCAATTCCTAAAAGTTCACTATCAGGAAACTTAATTCCACAATCCAGAAGTATCATTTCATTTTTATACTCAATTACATAAGTGTTTTTACCTATTTCCCCAAGCCCACCTAGAGCAAATATTTTGGTGCCTTTCTTTATGTTATTCATAAGCCAACTCCTTATATAAATTTTGATTTTTTATTATTTAAAGGGCTCTTCCTTCAACTAAACCATGGGATTTCATTACCCTACAAATTTTTTCAATGAAAGTTTTTTACATAATAAAAGGAGGTCCTAGATTAGTAAGAAAATTTTATCTGCTACAATTTTCATTACTGAATTCATAAGGTACCTCTTAACTCCCAAAACCTTATTAATTTGAAAAAAACAATAAATATCAACCGTTTTCTTCCCAAACACTCTTATTTTTTTGTAAAATTCATACGGCTATATTCTATTATTAACAAGCGTTGGCCCCAACTGAACCTAAACTAATGTGTTTTTAATTTTGCATTAGAATCATTATAAACGGCCATTTTTTCAACAAGCTTTTTACTATAAGGATTTAAACCATTAATAGTAACTATGTTACCTTTCTCTCGGTATTTAAGAACCACTTTATCAATAGCCCCTACAGCTGAATCGTCCCATATATGGGCATTGGTGAAGTCTATCAATAAATTAGTACTTTCAATACTAAAATCAAAAGAATTTATAAACTCATCAACAGAAGCAAAAAATAATTGACCTCTCACATTGAAATATATTTTTTTATATTCTTGTTTCCTGATTATTACTTGGATCTTAGAAATCTTAGCAACAAAGAAGATCGCACTTAGTATGACCCCCGCTATGACCCCTTTAGATAAATCATGTGTTGCAACAACAATACCAACTGTAATCAACATTACGGCTGCATCACTTTTGGGGGCTTTTCTTAAATAAGTAAACGAAGACCAGTCAAATGTACCGATGGACACCATAATCATAATCCCCACAAGTACTGGCATTGGGATTTGTACAACCAAATCACCTAATACAATAATTAAAAATATTAAAAACAGCCCTGAAACCAGCGAAGATAATCTCCCACGTCCTCCTGATTTTACGTTGATGACCGACTGTCCGATCATTGCACAACCAGCCATGCCACCGAAGAAACCTGTCATAATATTGGCCACTCCTTGGCCTCTGGACTCTTTATTTTTACTACTTTCTGTTCCTGTCATATCATCCACGATAGAGGATGTTAACAAGGATTCCAACAACCCCACTATTGCTAAAGCAATGGAATATGGAAAAATAATGCTTAGTGTTTCCAAACTAAATGGTACCTCTGGAATTAAGAACGAAGGCAAAGATTGCGTAATCGTCCCAAGATCCCCTACTGTTCGCAACTCCGAATTTGTAAAGATTGCAATTGCAGTTAATACAATAATAGCAATCAATGGTGCTGGAATTGATTTCAAAAATCTTGGAACTACATATACAATTGCTAAAGTTATGGCCACAAAAATATATGTCATAGTTGAAATGCCCATAAAGTGAGGCACTTGAGCCATGAAAATTAAAATGGCTAACGAGTTCACGAAACCGATCATTACTGCACGCGGGATAAATTTCATGATTTTAGCTATTTTAAAAGCCCCAAAAATCACTTGAATGACACCTGTTAAAATGGTTGCGGCTAAAAGATAGTTCACTCCATGCTCTTTAACTAAAGGTACCATTAGTAACGCCATTGCCCCAGTTGCTCCTGAGATCATTCCAGGACGACCACCTATAAATGCAATAATTACGGCAATACAAAATGATGCGTATAAACCAACCATTGGATCGACCCCTGCTATAATTGAAAAGGCGATGGCTTCAGGAATAAGCGCCAATGCTACAACTATCCCGGCAAGTGTATCTCCCCTAATATTAGAAAACCAATCTTTCTTTATTTTTTCTAACATTCTATCTACTCCTCTTATTAAGATTTGTGACTTTTAACTCTCATAAAAGTCGGGTTCGATAATCAATAAGATGAGTTTAACATTAATCGCCCCAAAATTGAACCATTTTGGGGCGATTAATTCAAATATAATTAATGGTAATATTTCTTCCGGCATAAAATCTAAATGTTTTTTGTTTCTAGTGTTCTTTTAACGTGTAGTCATGAACAATAAAAACCTTCATGTAGTTTAAATAAAAATTCCTATTTTTTATTCATGAAGTGATTATTTTTTATTAAGAGCAATAATATTCGGGGGATTTACAAACATGGTGAATTTTTGTGCATTTCATTTGTTTCATAGCTACTTCATTTAAGTAAGATTCAATAAATTAGAAAATCAATTAATTATTTTTTCTTTGCCAGTTCCTTGACAATAATAACAAGCTTCTTTTATATCTGGAAATTTCACTAAGATATAACCTTGCCCAGTACATTTTTTACACATTTCTAATTTAACCATTTTATTCCTCCTTAATAAAACTTTAAGCTTTGAGAAATCCACAAAACAACAAAAGGATGAATTGATATTTCTAATTATAAAAAAAGGAAAAGGTGTAGCAATTTTTAATCATTTATATTAGGAAATTAATAATAAAGACATAAAGGGAAGAAATTAAATCCCTTTGTAAAAACACTTTATTCATTGTTCTTTTAGTTTCAAAATTATTCTTTTGAAAAAAATGTACTTTATTATAAAAATTATTTAACAATCAAAACTGGACAATTTGCTCTTTTTGCTACTTTATGACTTACACTTCCCAACATTAGTTCCTGTAAACTATTCAATCCTCTACTTCCAATTATAACTAATTCAAAATTATTTTTATTTGCATAGTTGACTATTGTTGGACCAGGTTCCCCGTTTAGGATATTTATTTGAAATTTAACTCCTGCTTCTTTAGCTTTGTTTTCAACGAACTTCATTCTTTTTTTTCTTAAATCATTCAGATTAGCCGAATTCCAATTATTCAACACCTCTGTTTTTGATCGGTCATTATCTACCACGTATACTACATCGATACTTGAATCCTCATTACACTTAGCAATCGAAATTGCTTGCTCTGCTGCACGCTTTGAATGCTCTGAACCATCAGTGGCTAATAGGATTTTTTTATACATTTGTTTTCACTCCTAATTATTTTTTTACTATAAAAAATCTAAAACTAAAACGCTTTCATATATAAGTATAATATTTCCCATTTTTTCACAAAAAATCAAACAACATTTTTTTGGGAAAACCCCCTTCATTTTTTATATGATAAGTTAACCTGAAAGTGCATAAAACCAGGATATTTTTTAGAAGGTTTAAATATAAAAACAGGCTGTTAAGGTGACATCTCCCCCCTATTACTCAATAGTTTTGTCGCAAACTGATCCGTCAGAAAAGATGTATTAATACATTACTTTCAAAGAGTTATCTCATTCTTAAATTTATTGAAATATAGTTACGTTACTTGGTTCAAACACAGTTAGAGGAGAAATTTCCCAAAACCTATTTGAGTTTTTAAATCGTTAGGTTTTCTAATTTTCATTAATTCAATCAAGTCCTTTCATTAAACTTTAATTTCAATTTAAATAATATTCCGGTGCCTTTAATTAGGTATGTAAAATAAACCAAAAAGCCTTAATAAACAATCTGGCCCGTTTTTTAATAGCAAAGGAGAACCCAATCTATTCATATGCTTTTTATAAATTTTGTATAAGGGTTATTACCAACGAAACGGCTCAAAAATATTTGTCCAGAAAATTCCTTTTCTGAACACATGTCATGGCGGTTTGAATAACGCTTTTTTTTGTTACCATTCACGTCATAAAACCCTGTTCATTATTCTACGTCCAATAACATATTAAAATCTATCTTATTGTAGATTTGAAACAAAGTTTGATCAAACTAACCTTGATAAATGAATAAATAGAAAGGGCATGTTTTGAAAAAAGATTATCAAAACATGCCTTTATACTAAATTATTCTTTAATAAAAAACGCTGATCTTTTTTGTCTTCCTTAATAAACTAACGCACCCGTTACTTTAAGTAGAATATTTCACAATCATAGTAAGTTCCACAGAAAAAGGCATAAATCCTTCCTGCTGAATCAATGCCTTCACTTTTTTAAATTAACTTTACTATTACTTTTTTTAGTTAACATATAGCTTTGTTTTATCATTTCGTAAATGTCTTCCTTTGGAACAGTACCGTCAAGAATTATCGAATTCCAATGGTCCTTATTAAGATGAAATGCCGGAACTACCGAATTGTAAATCTGACGCCAATAATCCAAAAAACCGAGTTCACATTTCACATTAATCCAAATATGGCCATCTTTTTCAAATATCCACGCAAACACTTTCTTGTTATCTATATGTCGCATTAACGTCCAATTCTTATCGCGAAATGGATAATCTTTATATGTATTCCCCATCCCTAAACAGTAACCGATAGCTTCCTCTCTATTTTTCATTGTTAACCTCTTCTCTAAAATAATAACTTTCTAATTTTTTAATTGCATCCTAAATTATAAGCCTTGGACCCTTTATTGCACTAACCTGCCCCGATAGTTGCATAAAATCGAGTAGGAGGAGGCGCCTAGCCTCCTCCTACTCGATTATTTTAATTAGTTTGGACTTGCTATCGTTCATTCAGATTACCACGTGTTCTTTTGCCGATAATTGTGATTATGTTAAGAGATAATGGTAAAAAAAGGTCATTATTCCTTGGAGTAATGGCCTTTTTATCTTAGAATAGATTGTCTTATAACAGATCACGTGTAATTTTTTGAGCCATATAATCAATTTTCTGTATTATATCTGAATCGTTTGTGACTTCCAGTTTTTCAGCTTTAAATAGTTGGAGCTTAATCAACGTATAGAAATCTAAGAGCACTTGGTGAAGTGTCATATGATGCAGCATTAAAAATTTCATATCTAGTATTGCTCGAACTAATACATCTTCTTGTAAAAAAATAAGTCGTTCATTGATATCATTAAATATACCTTTCTCTTTTCCTTCTTGATAAAATGATGAAATTTGATCTTCACGTCTTTTCATTGCTTCTTTTAAAGAATTGTATAGATCTGGGTACATTACTTTCAGTTCATCTAAGAAAGTATCAGAAATGTACGCCGCAAGTAAAATAGCTTGTTCAAATAGTTGTCTAAACTTAGAATCAAAAGATTGTACGGTATCAAGAGATTGTACAGTTAATTCATTGATGTATTGGACAAAACTATTTACGACACCTTCAATAATTTCTTCTTTTGAAGCGAAGTATTTGTACATTGTAGCTTTGCTTACATCCATATATTTTGCAATTTCATCCATTCGCAATGATTGAAATCCTTTTTTTCGTACAGTAGGAATTAGTTTAATAAGTAATTTACTCCTCATTTCATCTTGAGGACTTTTAGCGTTGTCTTGGTTAGTATTCATAGCTTTTGCCTCCTTAACTTTTATTATTATACATAAAAACAAAATAAAAATATACAAAAAATACTAAATGAACTCTTTTTGCTTTTTTTGTTTACTTTGTATATTTTTTTGTGCTATGCTTATCACGAAATTACTAATTGAAGCAGAGATAACAAGATGCAAGTTAGAAAATTAGATTATACAAGGAGGAATTTTCATGAAACATCGTGATTTAGGAAAGCAAGGTCTGAACGTATCAACGCTTGGTTTGGGAACTATGGGGATGTCTATGGCGTACGGCCCCCCATCAGATGAGGAAGAGGGAATTAAGACCATTCAGCATGCCTATGAGCTGGGAGTGAATTTTTTTGATACGGCTGAGGTGTACGGGTACGGTCACGGTCACAATGAGAAATTAGTTGGAAGCGCGGTTAAGGGTTTTCGTGAAAACGTAGTGCTGGCTACTAAATTTGGGTTTGATATGACTGTTGAGCCACTCGGCTCACGTTTCAACAGTCATCCGGATAACATTCGTAAAGTAGCAGAAAATAGTCTGCGTTATCTACAGACCGACTACATCGACGTTTTCTACCAACATATCCTTGATCCTAACATTCCAATAGAGGAAGTAGCCGGGACCGTTGGAGAACTCATCAAGGAGGGTAAGGTAAAGTACTTTGGATTGAGTAATGTAGGTCCTGAAACGATTCGACGCGCTCACGCTGTGACTCTAGTCTCTGTACTCCAGAGTGAGTACTCAATATTCGAACGTGAGGTCGAGGAGAAAACATTACCAGTTTTGAGAGAACTCGGTATTGGTCTAGTCCCATACGCTCCTCTTGGCCGTGGGTTCCTGACGGACGCTGTAAAGCCTGCTGAGGAATATGCTGAGGACGACTTCCGTCGTATTGACGAACGTTGGAAGGGAGAGAACTTCATTTACAACCTGCGTGCAACAGAGCAACTGAAGGAAATGGCAGTAGATAAGGATATCACCGTCGCCCAGTTGGCTCTTGCTTGGCTTCTTGCCCAGGGAGAAGATATTGTCCCAATCCCAGGTTCACGTAGTATGACACGTGTGACGCAGAACATTGGTGCCGCAAATGTCAAACTCGCGAAGGCTGACCTTAATCGTATTAATGAGATTATTCCGCACGGAGCAGCAGGGGGCAGATATCCGGCCGAAATAATTAACAATTACACAAGTGATTGATACATCTGAATAGCCAGCCGTAATATCAATTATATATAATGTAAAACATGAATAGGTCACCTTATAACCTGTAGGTTATGAGGTGACCTATTCTACTATTAGCTAGAAGCACTATTAATCAACTTTAAGTTGATTCTAATTGCCTTAAGAGTAAATAAACAACTGTATTATGATGAAACATTTACATAAATCCTTACTAAGTGATCTTCCACAAAATGGCCAAATTGTTGAACAAAGATCAAACAGTACTCTTCAACTATCCTGCCCCGATAGTGCCATAAGAAACTCCTATGGCG